>NZ_VUNH01000003.1 GCF_009695745.1 Pyramidobacter porci | reverse complement strand
TTACTCACCCGTCCGCTGCTGAAATGTACCAATCAACCGAAGTCTCTCAATCCATCTCCGCTCAACTTGCATGTGTTAAGCACGCCGCCAGCGTTCGTCCTGAGCCAGGATCAAACTCTCCGTTAAAAATTGATCGAGCTCATACACTAGCTGTCTCTTCTTCACCATATTCACTTTTCAAGGTGCTGCATCGCGACCGTTTTCGGCGCGACCGGGTTAATATACCACTACTCTTTTAAGAATGCAAGCCCCGATTTGTCATCTCGTAGGGATGCCAAGTCCGAAGATGCAGAGCTTGCGCTTGCGCCTCATCCCGTATTTGCACGTGCTGCAGGTCTTCAGCATCTGCAACTTCTAAGTTGCGTTTTCTCCTCATGGGGCTCCTGGCAATTTTCTCGAGAGATTTTCCGTAAGCGATTGCCCTGAGGACGACGGCTTTTCCCTATGGACGCAGGAGCAGATAGGCGCAGGACAAACTGACGATCTGCAGAAAACTCAGGACCACCAGCACTCCGAACGGCGACAGGCCTTTATCCAGCAGACGATGATGAATATGACTCCGGTCGGGATAAAAAGGCGACTTCCCCGCGGCGACACGACGGACGATCGCCGCCAGGGTGTCGATCACAGGCACGCCGCCGACGAAAAGCAGCAACGCGCAGAACTTGTAAATGCCGAGATTCATCGGCAGCAGCCAAAGCACCGTAACGGCCGCGGTAAAGTACCCCAGCAGGTAGACGCCGCCGTCCCCCAAGAAAGTTCTCGCCTTGGGGAAATTCCAGAAAAAGACCCCTGCGATCATGGCGATAACCGGCACAACCTCAGTCGAAGCGCTCATCCAGCCGATAAAGCTCAGACTGAGAAAGGCCATGGAAAGAGCCAAGCCGTTGATACCGTCGATAAAGTTGTAAGCGTTCGTCACGCCGGCGACCCAGAACAACAGAACGCCCATATGCAACGCATCCTGTTGTCCCACCATGAGCAACGACACGGCGGCTGCAAAGAAATGCACGACCAGCCGTCCGAGCGGGGACAGAGAAAGCATGTCGTCCAGGTAGCCGGCAAAAAAAACGATCGTCGCGCCGGTCACGATGATTCTCAGTTCGAACGAAACCCGGGCAAAGAGCAACGCCCACATCAGCAAACCGCTCCACAAAACAAGCCCGGCACCGCGCGGCACCGGGTCATGATGGATCTTGCGTTGATCCGGGTAATCCATCATGCCGTAACGCTCCGCCAACATGATGGCGATGGGAGTCATCCCGCCGCCCCACAACAGAAAGATCACAAAAAGCCAGAACGGCTTCATCAACGAGTTCCGAAAATACGGTCTCCTGCGTCGCCAAGGCCGGGAACGATATAACCGTGCTCGTTCAGATGACTGTCAAGAGACGCGACAAAGATATTCACGTCGGGATGCTGCTCGTGCACGACCGAAACGCCCTCGGGCGCGGCGATCAGGCAAACCAGAGAGATTTTTTTGCCGCCGCGCTTTTTGATCAGGCTGATGGCTTCCGCCGAGGAACCTCCGGTCGCCAGCATCGGATCGAGCAGGAAAATATCGCGTTCCTCGATATCGCCCGGAAGCTTGCAGTAGTACTCCACCGGCTGAAGCGTCTCCGGATTGCGGTAAAGGCCGATATGCCCGACCTTCGCGTTGGGGATCAGATTCAACACGCCCTCCATCATGCCCAGCCCCGCGCGCAGGATCGGCACGATGGCCAGTTTCTTGCCCGCCAGTGCATAGGCCTTGGTGCGCGTGATCGGAGTTTCCACGTCGATCATCTTCAGGGGCAGATCGCGGGTGATTTCGTAGACCATCAGCGAAGCGATCTCCGCCACCGTCTCGCGGAACGTCTTCACGGGCGTGTTCTTGTCGCGGATAATGCTCAGCTTGTGCTGCACGAGCGGATGATCGAAAACCACCACCTGACCGGCATCGTTCATAAAGGCTCGATTCGTGCTGCGTTCGTAGGCGCAGATCTTCTGCGTGCGGCGCACATGGCGCCCGCCGTCGAATTCGGTCGCCAGCCAGGTATCGACGATTTCCATCGCCGTCGGCTCATCGATGACGCGCGCTCCCAGGGTCAGAACGTTGGCGTTGTTATGACGGCGACTCAGGGCCGCAACCTCTTTATTCCAGCAGTCCGCCGCGTAAACTCCCGAGACCTTGTTGGCGGCGATCTCCATGCCCAGCCCCGTACCGCAGACCAGAATGCCGCAGTCGGCGTCGCCGTGAGCCACGCTGCGCCCCACCTGCAGAGCGATATCGGTATAATCGCAGGAAACCTCCGCCGTGTCGGTGCCAAAATCCTGCACATCCAAGCCCTCACGCCCCGTCAAATGAGCGATGACCTTCTGCTTCAGCTCATACCCCGCGTGATCGGAACCAATAAGAATTTTCACGATGAAATTTCCCCCTCAAAAGAAGTTGATTCGCCGACCTCCAGTCATTTATACGGAACAAAGCTATTTTGCCACAGTTGCATAAAAAAAGCGAGGTCATCCACAAAAAGTGGACGCCTCGCCTTCGGGACCGGCAGTTTTCAGCCAATAACCACGAGAACGTCGCCGCTGTTCACGGCCGAGCCTTCGTTCACGCGGACCTCCAGCACCTTGCCGTCGCGGCCGGCGGGAATTTCGTTTTCCATCTTCATGGCCTCGAGGATCAGAAGATTGTCATTGGCCGTCACGGTGTCGCCCACCTTGGCAAGGACGCGCAGGACTTTGCCGGGCATAGGCGCCGTCACTTCCGTGCTGCCCGCCGGAGCGGCAGCGGCCGGCGCCGCCACCGGAGCGGGCGCCGCCTTGGGCGCGGTAACTGCAACAGGAGCAGCAGCGGGCGCCGCCGCAGCGGGAACCGCCTGAGGCGCCGCGACAGGAGCGGCGCCAGCAAGAGGCTCGACGTTTACGTCATAGGACTTGCCATTCACGGTAATCTTATACATCGACATTATGAGTATCCTCCTCAGTTGTTTTTCAATTAAGATATTTTTTCGGATTTCAGGCGCACTGACCCGAACCGTCAGTCGCTAATTCCAGCGGTCAGAGAGAGCTCCCTGCAGCGCCTCAATGCGTCCGCAGGCGATCCATGGCGTTTCGTCGCTGCCGATCAGGTGCACGCCGGCCGGAACGATCGATCTGATGGACATCGCAGTCCCCGTCTGCGCCGCGATCGCCGCCGCGATAACGGCCACGAGTTCGTCGTCCGAGGCCGCTCCGACGTGAGCGGGAGCAGCGCCTGCAGCAACTTGCGCAGGGGCGGAAACAGCCGCTGGGGGTTTTCCATTGCCGGCGACTTTGGAAACAACGCGCATGGCAAAGATCACCAACGTCAGTCCCGCCAAAACGAGGAAAACGACGCTGAAGGCAATCAGGGAAAGAGCCGTAGCACCGCCCATTCCTCCAAAGGACGCTGCTAATGTTTTTACTGCTTCGGTAGCGGGCATCGCTCTTCCTCCTCACTAGTTGGGCATGACGCCGTGCTTCTTGCGGGGCAGGGCTTGACGTTTTGTGCGATGAGCCTTCAACGCCTGAATGACTTCGTACCGGGTTTCTTCGGGGAGGATGACCTTGTCGACATAGCCGCGGCTGGCCGCCTGGTACGGCGTCGCAAAGGCGTCTTCATACTCGCTGATGAGCTCGGCGCGCTCAGCCTGAGGATCCTTGGCCGCTTCGATCTCCTTGCGGAAGATGATATTGGCCGCGCCGGCCGCTCCCATGACGGCGATCTGCGACTGAGGCCAGGCAAGGACAGAATCGGCTCCCAGAGCCTTGGAACACATGCCGATGTAAGCGCCGCCGTAAGCTTTGCGCATCACCACCGTGATCAGGGGCACCGTAGCCTCGCTGTAAGCGTACAGCATCTTGGCGCCGTGACGGATGATGCCGCCCCACTCCTGCGCCTTGCCGGGCAGGTAGCCGGGGACGTCGACGAACGTCACGATCGGAAGGTTGAAGGCGTCGCAGTGACGGATAAAACGGCTCGCCTTATCAGAGCAGTCGATATCGAGACATCCCGCCATCACGCTGGCCTGATTGGCGACAATGCCGACCGGCATGCCGTCGAAACTGGCATAGCCGATCACGATGTTCTTGGCCCACATCGCCTGAACCTCGACGAACTTGCCGTCGTCAACCACGGCCTTGATCACGTTGTGCACATCGTATCCCTTGTTGGCGTCGGTAGGCACCATGGTGCGCAGGGCCATCTCCGTGCGGGAGACGGGGTCGCTCGTCGCCACGCGGGGCGCGTCGCCCATGTTGTTGCTGGGCAAGTAGCTCAGCACGTCACGAACCTGCCGGAAGCATTCCTGCTCCGAAGCGGCAAAGAAATGCGCGTTGCCGGAGCGGCTGTTATGAGTTTTGGCGCCGCCCAGTTCCTCGCTGGAAATCTCTTCGCCGGTCACCGTCTTGATGACGGCGGGGCCCGTAATATGCATGATGCTGATCTTGTCAACCATGAAGATGTAGTCCGTCAGAGCGGGGCTGTACACCGCGCCGCCAGCCGTCGGACCGACGATGACCGACATCTGCGGGATGATGCCGCTGGAAATGGTATTGCGGTAGAAGATTCCGCCGTAGCCGTCCAAAGCGTCAACGGCTTCCTGAATACGAGCTCCGCCGCTGTCGTTGATGCCGACGATCGGACAGCCGTTGCGAAGGGCGAGGTCCATGACTTTGCAGATCTTGGCGGCGTGCATCTGTCCCAGAGAACCGCCGAGAACCGTAAAGTCCTGGCTGAAAACGTAAACGATGCGTCCGCCGACCGTGCCGTAGCCCGTGACGACGCCGTCGCCTAAATATTTTTTGTTCTCCATGCCGAAATTCGTGCAGCGATGTTCCACAAATTCGTCGAGCTCGACGAACGATCCCTCGTCCATGAGGAGATCGATCCTTTCACGAGCCGTGAGACTGCCCTTGGCCTTGTGCTTGGCAACGGCCTTCTCGCCGCCGCCGGCCGCCGCCTTGGCGCGCTTGTCGAGAAGCACATTGCAAAGCTCATCGATGGTTTTTACCGCCATACTGGTACCTCCTTGAAAAATATGAACTGCCGTTAACGCCGTTTATCTTTAACGCTCATCAGACGTCAATCCGTGAGGCGCTTGACAAGAATGGGGCTCGCCCTTTCCTTCGCCGAAAAAAAACAATAATCATACTCTATCAGTAATTCGGGCAAAGTCAATCACGAATTGCTCCTTGTTTTCCCGTGCGCACGAGGGCTACGGAGGAAGGCGAAAACCGCCTACAAATAATAACAGAGAATAACGAAAAAAGCTCTTATTCTTCTTGCTGAATTCTTAAAAAAATGCGAGAAACACGTCCGACAGAATTTTAAACATATCGAAAACCAAGGAGCGCTCCGAAAAACATCATCAGACCGCCGACAAGACAGAGCCACAAGACCGAGCGAAGATAAATCAACATCGCGCCGCCCCCGGGGTAACGGCCCGTCTGAACGCCGCGGATCAGCTTTACAAGGAAGAACGTCGCCGCAAAGAGAACGAGGCCCAACAGGGCCTGAAAATTGAGGGCCGGGAGCCCCATGATGATCTTTTTTTCCACGTTGTCCCTCCTGGGTGCGAAATATACGACGATAATATCACAATCCACTATTCCTATGGCAGTGAGTCCAATGATTGCGGCAATAATACTCCTTCATCAATCAGAAAGCCGGACGCAAGGGGGCCGCGAGGAAGATTCGCAAAGCGAGCCCTGATTTTCAATTGAAAGGCAGCATCGGAAATGCCGCGTTTCAAAAGAAGACTGTTTTTCAGCCATAGAACTATCTTTAAAGACATCGCTCCGCTCCATGTATAAGCAGCGTTTCAGCGCTGGACAAAATTTAGCAAAAAATAACAACGCGGGTGACTCAACCGGCTTTCGAGACGGGTTCGGCCACAGAAGAACCCGGCGGCGCTCCGAATGCTAAATAAATCACAAATAAATACGATAATTTGACAGCATAATCCGATATATTACTGCTTACTATACACATATATATTTATTATAACAAACTTCAATCCTCATTTCGTTTGGTATTGCACGAACTTCTTCCATCGCCCCCGCGCCGACACGCCGAAGCGACGCGGCGAAAAGGAAGTTCGGCGAAGCACGTCACACATTAATTCAGGAGGTATGCATGGTCACACAGTGGAAGCGAAACATCGCAGAAAGTTTTTGGATCCTGTCGCTGGCGGGCGTTTTGTCGCTCGGCAGCCCGTGGAAAATTCAGGCCGCCGATTACAGCAACGCGGACTCGTTCCCCGCGGCTCAGCTGACGCCGGGCGGCGTCGTCAACGGGCTGAAGGTTTACAGAGTCCTGGACGCGGGCGGGCAGCCCTTCGATAACATCTCTTTGAGCAGCGGCCACGTCAACGCGTTCCAGTGGGAAGGAGCTTTTCCCACGCCGGCGCCGGTGGAGGACAACACGCTGGTCATCGTCGAAGGCAAAACGCTCAAGCTCGACTACACCGAGACGACCGGCCTCGTGCTGACCGCGAACGAGCAGAAGCATCATAAAATCCTTTCCATCGGCACGGAAGACGCGCCGATGGACGCCATTACCATCGGCGGCGCCGTCCGTTTATGGCAACAGGAAGCGTTGATCGCGCCGCGAAGAACCGCGCACGGTATTTCGCTGATCGGCAGGAACATCAACCTTTTCGTCAACGAGGCTCACTATCCGGGGCTCGAAAGTACGCAGACGCACCGCACTGTCATGACAGACGGCGCCTTTGCGAACGGAAGCTGGATCGAAGTGCAGGCCAAGGAGAAACTGACGATCTCCGGCGACATCGGCGTCGGCACCGTGCGTGGGTGGACGGGCTCAGGCGTCACGGATCCCGATTCGTTCGGACTGACGGGCAGCCGCGACGGACGCATCGAGATCAACACCGACGGGGCTCTCGGCGGAGGGACCGTGCAGATCGACGGCAACCTCGGCGCGGCGCAATACGGGGGCGGCACCGATACGCTGCGCGGGAACCAGCTGCTCGTCCGTTTCCCTACGGCCGATTCCTGGCTGCGCGGCCGAACGGTGGATTACTGCGTCAGACTGGAACGGGACAGCGCCCTCGACGAGGGCGTGCGCCTTCGGTTCGAGCGCGGCGCGCGGTGGATGATGACCGCGACAAGTTCGCTCAGCGATCTGCATCTTGACGAAACGAGCGCTGTCGACGTGACCTACGCCGACGCCGGGTTCCCCAAGGCGGGAATGCGCGCTCTCAACGTGTATCGCCGCATGAGCGGCAACGGCGCCGTGAAAATGGATATCGACCCGGAGAACAAAAAGAGCGACCGGCTGTACGTCTACGGCACGCACGAAGGATCGCACCGCATCGACCTGGTCAACGTGGGCGCGGGCACCGAGGGCGCGGAAGGAACGGTGCTGGCTTTCGTCAAAAACGAACAGGGCGAGTTCCGCGCCGGCGACACCGAGGGCGCTCTCTACTGGAACGCCTACGAGCTGGGACGCGCCGACCGCGCCGCCGGCGACGAAATGGAGTACAACATGTTCGACACGCAGTGGTATCTGAAGAAGGTCACGATCGTCCCCGATCCCGTTGAGCCGGACAAGCCCAAGCCGACGACCACCGTGCGCATCGACGCGGCGGCGAACGCCGTGAACTACCACGCCTGGCGCACGGCCAACGACCAGCTGCATTCGCGCCTGGGCGAGCTGCGTCTGGACGGCGGCGCCAAGGGCGCGTGGTTCAGGGTCAGTCAGAGCAAATTCGAGCGCGCCGGACAGTACGGCCTGGAGAACAAGTACAGCGCCTACGAGCTGGGGTACGATTTCCTCAAGCTGCTGCCCGACGGCACGAGACGACACTACGGCGCTTCGTTCAGCTATCTCGACGGCGAAAGCGACTACCGCAGGGGCACTGGAGACAACGACGGCAAGACCGTCAGCCTGTACTGCACCGACATCCGCCCGACGGGGGACTACATCGATGTGGTGCTGCGCGCCGGCAGCCTGAAAAACGACTACACCGTCTACGACAGCCACGACAGGGCGATCGAGGGCGAATTCCGCAACTTTGCTCTCTCGCTCAGCGGCGAGTACGGCAAGAAGTTCGCGTTCGAAAGCGGCTGGTACGTCGAACCGCAAGCGCAGCTGACGTTCGGCTGGCTGCGCGGCGACGACTACGCGACGAACACCGGCGTCAGCGTGGAACAGGAAAACTTTTCGAGTCTTGTCGGACGAGTCGGCGTACAGGCGGGACGCAGCTTTGCCAAGGGAGTGCTGTACGCGCGGCTGAATCTGATGCGCGAGTTCCTCGGCGATTACGACGTGACCATGAGCAAGGGAGCCGCCGCGGTCAAGACCAGCGACGATTTCCGCGACACATGGTTCGAGTATGGTATCGGCGGCTCGTTGCGCGTCGGACCGGCCGCTTACGGTTACTTCGACGTGATGCGCAGCGCCGGCAGCGACTTCAAAGAAAAATGGAAATGGAACGCCGGTCTGCGTTTTGAGCTGTAAAAAACAAAGCATATCCAAATTTTTTCTTCGAAATAGTACAGCATCGGAAATCTGTTCCGCAATATCCGTACCAATATGAAAAAGGCGCTTTCTCCTGTCGTTGGAGAAAGCGCCTTTTTAATTAAAAGATAGTATTGTATCGATCAGCGGTTCCTTAATACGTTCCGTCAAGAAACAGTATGAAAAGGCACGAAGCCTTTTTAACGAAATTGGCATCAATCCTGAAAATGAATCTGTTTCAATATGTCCACAGCCACCTGGAGCGCCCGCTTGCCGTCCGAAATCCCGACCAGAGGCTGGCGCCCCTCGCGCACGCAGGTCATGAAGTGCTGAAGCTCCTGCTTGAGCGGCTCCCCTTTCGGCAGCAGAGGATGCTCGATCACTTCGATCAAACTCCCGGCGGCCGACGTCTGCGGCGCGTGATGAACCATTACGTCCTGGGTTTCAAAGTTCACGGAATAGTACTTGTCGCGGCACATCACATCCATCTGGCGCAGGCGGCGCTCCGCCACCCGGCTTACCTGAATGTCGGCGACCGCTCCCGACTCGAAAGCGATCTGAGCGACGGCAAGATCTTCGTGATTCGTGCGGATCTTGCGGCCCATCGCGTTGATCGCCGCAATTTCGGATTTGACAAGCGAAAGCACAATATCGATGTCGTGAATCATCAGATCGAGCACGACCCCCACGTCGCCGATCCGCGACGAAAAGGGGCCCTGGCGGCGTGACTGTATGCAGAGCGGATCGTTTCTGATCTCGCCGTCAAGATAACGAATCGCGCTGTTAAACCGTTCCACGTGCCCGACCTGGAGAACGATGCCGTTGTCCCGGGCGATATCCAAAAGCGCCGAGGCCTGCTCCACAGTGCTCGTTACCGGTTTCTCGATCAGCAGGTGAATCCCCTGTCGGGCCAGACGGCTGGCCACGTCAAAATGAGCAACGGTCGGCACGACAACGCTGATCGCTTCGGGGCTCTGTTCGCCAACGAAACGGTCCACGTCGGTATAGGCCGGCACGCCATACTGCGCTCCAATCTCCTCTGCGGCTGAGAGAGAACTGTCAACGACGCCAACCAGCTTTGCTCCCATCAGTTCTTTGTATATGCGCGCGTGGATACGGCCAAGATGTCCTACTCCGATGACGCCAACTCGGATGCTCCCCACATGATTCACCCCGTTTTATATGTTACACTGCTCTTTTTATCTTATCACGTACACTCCGATTTTTGTGGCCTTTCAGTCTGTATTGTAAGAAGCATTCGCGGGTCGTTTTCTCGAGTGGAGCGTCTGTGGGAGTAGAACAGATCGGTTTGGCAGCATGTGCACTGGGATTCGAGGAAAATGCGTTCGGCAGGAACGCCCTGTTCCCGCAGCTGGCTGGCGATCTGTTTTTTCAGGTCGATCAGCGCGTATTCGGCCGAAACGCGGACGGCCTCCGGATCAAAGATTTTCAGAGCTTCGGCCGTAGAAGGATCGTCCATGCGGCGGCTGTAGCACGTTCCGGAAATACACGGCCCCACCCACGCATAAAGGTCCTGCGGAGCGGCGCTGCCAAATTTTTCGCGGGCCAGCGCCATTCCCGAAGCGCAGATATTTTTCAAAGTTCCCCTGAAGCCGGAATGCAACGCCAGAATCCACGGCTTCATCCCCAAGGACAGGATCAGCACCGGCGCGCAGTCTCCGAAGCGCAGTCCGCAGGCCGCATCTCCGGGTGCGATCAGCAGACCGTCGGCCCGATCTTTCCCGGGATAGCGGAGCGCCCGGTCTGCGGAGAGAACGCGCGTGCCGTGAACCTGGCTGAGCAGGACAAACGGGGCACGCGCCGCCAGGCGCTCGATCTCGTCCTGCGCGCGGACGCCTTTCAAGGAGATCCGCACATGAAAGGGAGCCCGCGGCGGCAGCGGATAATCGTAAAAACCGCAATGCGGCGCGATCGTAAAAGATTTACAGCCATCCATCGTCCTTTATCCGCCTCCTGACCGTGCCGATGAAGTACAGACTTCCGCAAAGAATCACGGGATTGCCCAGCGCCACGGCGGTTTGCAGAGCCGTCAGCGGATCTTTCACCGCCAGCGGCTCGCCCCCCCACGAGAAAGCGGCCGCCGTCCGCGCCAGAATCTCGGCGCTTTCGCAGCGCTGCGCACCTTCAAGCTCCACGCAGAACAGCCGCGCCTGCGGAAACGCCCGGGCATACAGCGCCAACGAGGCGGCGTAATCCTTGTCAGCCATGGACGTGTAGACAAAGCTGAGCGGACGGTCGCCGTAAAGCGCTTTCAGCGACCGGATCAGCGCGGCCGTGCCGTGGGGATTGTGAGCGCCGTCCAGAATCACGTCGGGATTACGGTGCATGACCTCCATGCGTCCCGGCCAGGAAACTTCCGCCAGCCCCTTTTCCATCGCCCCGGCGCCGACCGGCAGCCGGTCGGAAATCATTTCCAGGGCCCGCAGCGCCAGCGAAGCGTTTTCAGGCTGATGCAGCCCCGCGAGCCGGACGAAGCAGCGCCGCGTTCCCTGCGGCCCCGCATAGGTAAAGCAGTTCCCGTCCAAAGAGGTTTGCACGCCGGCAACTCGACAGCGCTCGGAAAAGATCTCGCCGGCCGCGTCCACCTCCGCACAGCGAGAGCGGAACTGTTCGTTCAGCGCCGTCTCGCCGCCGCAGTACAGAGCTTTTCCGCCCGGCTTGACGATGCCGAACTTCTCCGCGGCGATCTCGCTCAGGCTGTTGCCGAGCAAATGCATGTGATCCATTCCCAGCGGAGTGATAACGCTCAGCAGAGGCCGGCGCAGGATGTTCGTGGCATCGAGCCGTCCGCCCAGCCCCGTTTCGATCACCGCAGCATCGACCTTCTCCTGCTCAATCAGCCAGAAAGCAGCCGCCGTCAGCGCCTGAAAATATCCCAGACGGACCTCCGGCAGCTTTTTCAAAACCGCATCGACCCGCTCCAGAGCGTCCAGCCATTTCTCGCAGCTCAGCATCTGCCCGTCGACCAGGAGCCGCTCGCCCAAACACGTCAGATGCGGGCTCGTGTACAGGGCCGTCCTGTATCCTGCGGCGCGCAGCATGGAATCGAGACAGGCGGCCGTAGAACCTTTGCCGTTCGTTCCGGCGATATGAACGGCAGGAAATCTCGACGGATCTCCCAGTTCCTCAAAAACTTTCTCTACAAAAACAAGCCCCGAAATCGACTCGGGGCTTGTCAGAGAGTTCAGGCGCTTTTCGACAGCATCCCAACACTCGAAACGATCCATTTTAATTGATTATTCCTCCGACAAGCTGGCAATGTTTTCGAGAATGCGAACGCGGCGGCTCTTCGACTCGTCGGCGCGCTGACGTTCCGTCTCGACGACATCCTCCGGTGCTTTGGCCACAAAACTCTCGCTCGAGAGTTTCTTCTCGCTGCGGGCCAGATTGGCCTCGACCTGCTTCAATTCTTTCTGCAGACGTTCGACCTCCGCTTTCGGATCGAGCAGGTCGCCCACGGGCAGGAACACCTGGCCGGCCTTGACGATCGAACTCAGCGCCAGGCGTGGTTTGGGCGCGTCGGCCGCGACGACTTCGACGGCGTCGACCTTGGCGGAGAGTTTGATCAGGTCGAGATTGGCCTCGAGCACCGGCTCGAACGCCTGATCGGGACCGCGCAGCACGATGCGCTGCACGTTCCGGCTGGGCGGCAGCCCCGCTTCGGCGCGCAGATTGCGGATGGAACGGATAAATTCCTGAAGCTCGTCCATCTCCGCGACCGACGCCTGGTCAACGGCGTAAGCGGCAGCGTCAGGCCAGGACTCAAGTTCCATCGGCTTCTCGCCAAAGGCAAAAGCGTGCCAGAGTTCCTCTGTCACAAAAGGAATGAAAGGGTGCAGCAGACGCAGAGCATCCTTGAAGACGCACAGCAGCACGCGCTTTGTCGTTTCCTGGCGCTCGGGGCCTTCGTCGCCGTACAGCGCCGGCTTGGAGAGTTCGATGTACCAGTCGCAGAAATCGCCCCACATGAACTCGTAAAGCTCGCGCGCGGCTTCGCCGATGAAGTATCCGTCGATATCCTGCGTCACGACGTCGTCAAGACGGCGCAGCCGTTCGAGGATCCAGCGGTCATGGAGGCGCATATGCTGAGGATTGGGCTGTCCTTCATGATCCTCGTCGCCGAGACTCATCAGCGCGAAACGGCTGGCGTTCCAGATCTTGTTGATAAAGCGTTTGTAGTTTTCGATCTTCGCAGGGCCAAGCAGGATGTCGCGCCCCTGGACCGTCAGGGCCGCGACCGTAAAGCGCAGCGCGTCGGCGCCGTACAGCGTGATCATGTCGATGGGGTCGATGCCGTTCCCCAAAGACTTGCTCATCTTGCGTCCCCTTTCGTCGCGCACCAGGGCATGGATGAAGATGTCACGGAAAGGCACCTCATCCATGAACTCCAGCCCCATCATGATCATCCGCGACACCCAGAAGAAAATAATGTCGAATCCCGTGACCATGACCGACGTCGGATAGAAATATTTCAGTTCCTCGGTCTTTTCGGGCCAGCCCATCGTGGAAAACGGCCACAGCGCGCTGCTGAACCACGTGTCCAGAACGTCCTCGTCCTGTTTCAGCCTTTTGGAGCCGCACTTGGGGCAGCACTCGGGATCGTGTTCGGCAACTACGATATGACCGCAGTCCCCGCAGGTCCAGGCGGGAATGCGATGCCCCCACCACAGCTGACGGGAAATGCACCAGTCGCGCACGCCGTCCATCCACTGATAATACGTCTTATCCCACTGCGGAGGGATCCAGCGCATGTGCCCGGCCTTCGATTCCGCGACGCCGCGTTCGGCCAGCGGGGCCACCTTGACGAACCATTGCTCCGACAGGTAGGGTTCCACGGTGGTGCCGCAGCGGTAGCAATGGCCGACCTGATGAGGCAGCTCTTCGATCTTTTCGAGCACGCCTTCGTCCTGCATGATCTCCACGCTCTTGACGCGCGCCTCGGCCACGGGCATGCCTTCCATCTCTCTGGCGGCCTCGGTCATGTTGATCATGTGCCCGTCCTCGTCGATCACCTGAATCGGCTCGAGGCCATGCGTACGTCCGACCTGAAAGTCGTTGGGATCGTGAGCCGGAGTGATCTTCACGAAGCCGGTCCCGAAAGCGGGATCGACCATGCGGTCGGCGATGACGGGGACCGCCCGTCCGCCGCTCATTTTGCCGTCGACAAGACGGCCGCCCGTCATCGGCACGATCACTTCGCGGCCAATCGCATAGGCGTGCGCTTCGTCGCCGGGATGCACCGCCACCGCCACGTCGGCGATGATCGTTTCCGGGCGCGTCGTGGCGATCATAATGTACTCGTCGCTGTCCTTGAAATAATAACGAACATAGTACATGTGCCCCATCGCTTCGGAATGTTCCACTTCGATGTCGGAGAGCGCCGTATGGCAGCGCGGGCACCAGTTGACAATGTACTTTCCCTTGTAGATCAGGCCTTTTTCATAGAGACGGCAAAACACCGTACGAACGGCTTGGGAAAGCCCTTCGTCCATCGTGAAACGCTCGCGCTTCCAGTCGCAGGAATCGCCCAAGCTCTTCATCTGATCGACGATGCGGTTGCGGTACTCCTCTTTCCACTCCCAGGTTCTTCTCACAAAGGCATCGCGCCCCAAATCGCAGCGCGACATGCCCTCTTTGGCGAGGCGACGCTCCACCACGTTCTGCGTGGCAATGCCGGCGTGATCCGTCCCGGGCAGCCAGAGCACGCTGTATCCGCGCGCTCTCTTGTAACGCGCCAGAATGTCCTGGAACGTGTGGTCGTAAGCGTGGCCCATGTGCAGCGCTCCGGTGACGTTCGGCGGCGGAAGCACGATTGAGAAAGCTTTCTTCTCCGGATCAATCTTTGCGTCAAAAAGATTATGATCCAGCCACCACTGATACCATTTTCCCTCGAGAGGCGCGGGGTCGTATGTTTTCGACAGCTCTGTGTTGCGCGAGGCCATTTGTTTTTCCTCCCTAGTCAAAGTCGAACTTATTTCAGCGCAGAGGTCAGATAAAGATCGATTTGCGCTTTCAGAGTTTCAATCGTCTCGGGCTCGTCGACTGAACAGGCCAAAGGCAGGCTCCACGAAGAAAGGCCCATTTCGACATATTTCATGACAACGCTCTTGCGTTTCGTTTTTGCGATCTTGTCGGCTTTGGTGAAAACTACCTGCATCGGCACGCCCAAAGCTTTGAGCCATTCCTGAAGTTCACGGTCCTTCTCCAGCAGGCCGTGCCTGATATCCACCAAATGAACCACCAGGGCCAGAGTTTCGCGGCGTTTGATATAGCCATCGATCAGCGCGGCCCAGCCCCTGCGTTCGTCCTTGCTGCGGGATGCGTAGCCAAATCCCGGCAGATCGACGAGCGTGAAGGGATGAGGCGCCTGGACGTCAAAGAAGTTGACGCTGCGGGTCATTCCCGGCTCCGAACTGACGTGAGCCAGTTTCTGTCCGGCCAGTTTGTTCAGCAGCGAAGATTTGCCGACGTTGGACCGTCCCGCCAGAGCGACTTCGGGCAGATTCCCTGCGGGAAACTGCTGGACTTTATAGGCGGTACAGCGCAGCGACGCCTTCCACGTGATCATCGTCCGCCCTCCAACGCTTCTTCGAAGACTTGCGCGGCCTGAGAGACGAAAACATAACGAACGCCCTGTTTAATCCAGGGTTCCATGTCTTCCACGTCGGCCCGGTTCGCTTCCGGTATAAACAGATTATAAATGCCGTAGCGTTTGGCCGCCAGCGTTTTTTCGCGCAGTCCCCCAATCGGCAGCACGTCGCCGCGCAAGGAAATTTCGCCGGTCATGGCGTAGCCGGGACGATATTTCGCGCCGCTCAAAGCGGAGAAGAGCGAGATCGCCATGGTGATGCCGGCTGAAGGTCCGTCCTTGGGGATGGCGCCCTCGGGAACGTGGAGATGCAGTCCTACGCCGCCCCATTTCGGTTCAGCCTGATTCGTCAGCTCACGCCAATGGGATTTGATGAATCCCAGAGCGGTCATCGCCGATTCCTGCATGACCTTGCCAAGATTGCCGGTCAGCTGCAGTTCTCCCTTGCCGGGCATCTTCACGGCTTCGATGATCAGGACGTCGCCGCCGGCAGCCGTCCAGGCCAGCCCGACGGAAAGGCCTGTCTGCGGTTCTCTGGGAATTCTTACGTCCGGACGGTGAGGCGCGCCCAGATACCCCGCCAGATCTTTGACCCCAATGCTGACTTTGCGCGGCGCTTCGCCCCGTTCTTCCCGTTCCAAGGCTACGCGGGCGATCTTGCGGAACAGCGTGGACAGGCGCCGATCGAGCTCGCGCACGCCGGACTCGTGAGAGTAATCGGCAATGACGGCTTTCAACGCCGCCGACGAAAGGACAGCGTCTTTCTTCGTCAGGCCGCTTTCCTTGTAGATGCGGGGCAGCAGATGGTCTTTGGCGATGTGATACTTTTCTTCGGGCAGATAACTGGAAAGTTCGATCACATCCATACGGTCCAGCAGCGGCGCCGGAATCGTATGGGACACGTTGGCCGTCGTGATGAAAAGCACGTCGCTCAAATCCACGGGCACTTCAAGATAATGATCGGTAAAATGAGAATTCTGTTCCGGATCGAGAACTTCAAGCAGAGCGCTGGCAGGATCTCCGCGAAAATCCGAGCCGATTTTGTCCACTTCGTCGAGCAGCATGACGGGATTGTTGCAGCCGGCTTCTTTCAATTTCTGCACGATGCGCCCGGGCAAAGCGCCGATGTAGGTGCGGCGGTGGCCGCGAATCTCGGCCTCGTCGCGCATTCCGCCCAGAGAAAAGTTGACGAAACGGCGCCCCAGCGCTTGGGCAACCGACTTTCCCAGCGACGTTTTGCCGACGCCGGGCGGTCCGACGAGACACAGAATCTGCGCCCGCGATGACTTGCCGGCCAACTTCCGTACGGCCAGATATTCGAGCAGCCGGTCTTTAACTCGTTTCAAACCGTAATGATTGGCGTCGAGGACTTTTTTCGCGGCGTCGATATCAAGCCGCTCTTCCGACTTTTTCAACCAGGGCACGTCAAGCAGCCATTCCACGTAGTTTCGAATGACGGTCGATTCCGGCGACATGGACGGCGTTTTCGCCATGCGTTTGAGCTCGCTCTCGACCTTCGAACGGACGTAATCGGGCAGTTCGCTCTTCGCGGCCCGGTCGCGCAGGTCCTGAGCTTCCGGGGAGTCGTCGATCTTCAGTTCTTCCTGAATGGCTTTCAGCTGTTCGCGCAGGAAATACTCCCGCTGATTCTGGTCGATCTCCTTTTGGACCTTGGAGTGGATTTCCCGTCCCAGCTTCAGCATTTCCGTCTCCGAAATCAAATATTTCAGAAGGAGTTCGAGACGGCTGTCCACGCGAAAACATTCAAGCAGCGACTGCTTGCGCTGAACGTCAAGGGTCATGTGCGCCGCGATCATGTCGGCCGCCAGACCGGGATCCTTGATGGCGCTGACCGGTTGGATCAGCTCAGCCGGCAGGCGGGGGTGATAGGTCACGTAGCTCTCAAACTCGCGGAACACTTCCTGACGCAGAGCTTCCAGGCGGTCGTTATCCACGTAGCCGCTCGGCACGGAGACAAGATCAGCCGTCAGCATGGAGTCCTGCAGCACATACGCGCGGCAGCGCTTGCGCTCTTTGCCTTCGAGCAGCAGCTTCATCGTACCGTCGGGCATGCGGATCATCTGCAGCATCTCGCACACGGTGCCGACATCGTATACATCCGCGGGGCCCGGATTCTCTTCCTCAGGATTTTTTTGAGCTGCCACAAAGATGCGGCGTTTCTCCGCGGTAGCCGCAATTTCTATGGCCTTCAAGGTCGAAGGGCGTCCGACGAAAATCGGCACAAGAACTCCGGGAAAAATGACGGTATCACGGGCAGGCAGCACATACAACATCGGTCAAAACCCCTTCGCTTCCACGTTTTTGATGTATTCAGGCTGCCCCGTTCCCGCTACGTATTCCGGAGTGATAACGATTTTCTTGATTTGTCCTTTGATGTTGGATGAGGGAACTTCATACATCAGATCGAGCATCAGGTTTTCCATGATCGCGCGCAGTCCGCGAGCGCCGGTCCCCTTGCTGGCCGCCTTTTCGGCGATCGCGCGAATGGCTTCCGCCCGATAGTCCAGTTCGACGTTCTCCATTTCGAAGTTTTTCTGATATTGCCTCACCAGGGAATTTTTCGGTTCGGTCAAAACGCGCACCAGAGCGTCGGCGTCAAGGCTCTGGAGAGGAACGAGCAGCGGCAGGCGGCCGACCAGTTCGGGAATAAAACCAAACGAAACGAGATCTTCGGGTTCCACCTGCCTCAGCAGGTCGTAGCGATCCGCAGCGGTGCCGTTGCGAATGTCGCTGTCGAAGCCGATGACCTTCTTATTGACGCGGCGGCCGACGATGTTTTCAAGTCCGTCAAAAGCGCCGCCGCAAATGAAGAGGATGTTGGCCGTGTTGACCTGAATGAATTCCTGCTGAGGATGTTTACGCCCTCCTTTGGGAGGGATGTTGGAGACCGTCCCTTCAAGAATCTTCAAAAGCGCCTGCTGTACCCCTTCGCCGGAAACGTCGCGGGTGATGGACGTAGATTCCGATTTGCGGGCGATCTTGTCGATCTCGTCGATGTAAACGATGCCGCGTTCGGCGGCGGCGACGTCGTAATCAGCCGCTTGAACCAGCCGCACCAGCACGTTCTCGACGTCTTCGCCCACATATCCGGCTTCCGTCAACGTCGTGGCGTCCGAAATTGCGAAGGGAACGTTGAGTTTTTTCGCCAAACTCTGGGCAAGGAGCGTCTTGCCGCTCCCCGTCGGCCCCAGCAGGAGCAGATTGCTCTTTTGCAGCTCCACTTCGCCGCCGCTGAAACCGGTGACAATCCGTTTGTAGTGATTGTAAACGGCGACAGAAATCGCCTTTTTGGCGTAATCCTGACCGATCACATACTCATCGAGGTATTCTTTGATCTCTTTCGGGCGCGGGGGATTCTTCAGCGCCGACATCACCTTGTCATCGTGCTGCCCGACATCGTTAAAAGCCTCGTCAAGATCCGCCGTATTTCTCAGATAGGAGTTGCAGATTTTTATGCATTCGCTGCAGATGTTGATTCCTTCCGGACCGGAGATCAGAGTGATCCCGTCTTCGGCGCTTCTGCCACAGAATGAACAGCGCGGATTCTTGCGATTTTTGTCGTCAGTGCGTGCCATGGCAGTCATCCCTTCCGATACCAGCCTGTTTTATCATAAACAACAAGAGAGAGAGGATCAAGAATTTCAACGTCATCCCGTTCTATCGCTTGTCGATCACTTTGTCCACAATGCCATAGGCAAGAGCTTCCTGCGCCGTCATGTAAAAATCTCGATCCGTGTCGCCCCTGACTTTTCTCATGCTTTGTCCCGTATGTTTCACAAGAATATTGTTCAGCGTTTCCTTGGTTTTGATGATCTCTCGGGCCTGGATTTCAATGTCGCTGGCTTGTCCCTGCGCGCCGCCGAGAGGCTGGTGAATCATGATGCGGGAATTCGGAAGAGCGATGCGCTTGCCGGCAGCCCCCGCCGAAAGCAGCACCGCGGCCATGCTGGCCGCCATGCCGACGACAATGGTAGACACGTCGCATTTCACGAACTGCATGGTATCGTAAATCGCCAGCCCCGCCGAAACCGAACCTCCGGGGGAATTGATATAGATGCTGATGTCGCGCTCCGGGCTTTCGCTTTCCAGAAACAACAGCTGAGCCACCACAGCGTTGGCCACGTCGTCGTTGATCTCGTCACCAAGAAAAACGATGCGGTCCTTCAACAGCCGCGAATAAATGTCGTAAGAGCGCTCTCCTCGGCCGGTCTGTTCTATTACAAAAGGAATATACATGTTGAAATCGAGGCTCCTTTCTGCTTCTCTTTCAAAAAAAATTGCCGCGGCATCGTATCTGCCGCAGCAACGAGGGAAAACCTTAATTCTGAGCGGCAGGCGCTTCAGCGTCAACACCCTTCTTCACTTCGTTGACTTTAACTTTTTCCATAATCGCCTGCAGCGTCTTGCGGTAACGCGCCTGAGAGATCATGTTCTCGAAGTCCTCCGGACGCTTCTTCAGCATATCTTTGATGCTGTCGCTGGAGATGCCGTAATTGGCGGCCATCTGGGAGATCTCCCCGTCCAGATCCTCTTTTCGTACGGAGACGCCGAATTTTTTGGCACAGGCATCAACCACGAGATACCCCATCACGTCGCGGCGAGCGTCTTTCTCGAGATTCTCTTCGAGTTCCTTAAGATCGTGCCCTTCGGATTTGTAATATTCCTCAAGGCTCATCTTCGTCCGCTGTTTGACGTTCTCCTCGAAACGCTTGCGAAGATGTTCCCGCTGGCGCCGTACCATCGAGTCGGGCAATTCGACCTGAGAAGCCTCGGTGATCTTCGCGATCGCTTCGTTCTCGGCCGCGGTCCGAGCGTCGGCCTTCAGGCGCTTGTCGAGGTTCTCGCGGATCGTGGCGCGCAGTTCCTCCTCGCTGTGTACGTTCTCCGCGGTGACTTTCCTGAAGAACTCTTCGTTCATCTCCGGAGCGACCGGCTCTTGAACTTCGATGACATCGAACTCATAGTGAGCCGTTTTGCCGGCGACCGCCTTGTCCCGATAGTCGTCGGCGACGTTGATGTCGGCCGGCTTTTTGGTCCCTGCCTCGGTTCCCGTCAGGGCCTCGACGATCTCGGGGCGCATGGAAAGGTTGTCCAGTTCAAACGTGTCGATCTGGGGTTCGTGAGACAGGATGTCTTTGCCGTCGTCGTCTTTCACGACCAGGCTGTAGGCGGCGCGAACCTTATCGCCATGCCGAGCGGGCCGATTGACGGGCTTGTAGGTGGACAATCTCTTTTTCATGTTTTCGAGCGCTTCGTCGACCATGCTTTCGCTGACGGCAAACACCGGCAGATCAACGGTGATATCCGAGAACTCGGGAAGAGTCACCTCGGGCTCGACCTCGTACTTCACAGTAAAAGAGACGTCCTCGCCCTCCTTGATGTCGAGATCGTCGACGACAGGCGAAGCGATCGGCTCAAGATCATACTCGGCGCAGACTTCGTCAAGAACTTTGGGAAGCATGTCTTCGAACGCCTGGCTCATGATCGAGTCTTTGCCAAGGCGCATTTCCAGCACCGTTTTCGGGGCCTTCCCTTTACGGAAGCCGGGGATGTTGACCCGTTTGGCGATCTCGGCATAGGTTTTCTTCAGCTGAGCCGCATAACCGGCCTGATCCACGGTTACCTTGATGGTTACAATGTTTTTTTCTTGTGACAGCAGTTCCGATTTCACAAGAAGCACTCCTTTCAATAACCTAAACTCAATGGTGATAAAAAAACGACTCGGACAAGTATATCACAGGAAAGCCAAAGAATCTTCATTATTTTATGCTCCAAGAGACCCGAAACACAAAAACATTCTTTGTGACGAAAAAATTATTGAACCTTTGGGGGAGATCCCGTCTTTTACGTTATTTTTATCGGAACACAAATACCCGTGAGCCCAAAATGCCCCTGGGCATAAGAAAGCCCTCCCTCCTGTCACAACGCGCGGGAGGAGGAAGGGTTGCGTCAGTCGTTGCTCAAAAACTACTCCAAAAAGTCCCGAAGTTTTTTGCTGCGGCTGGGATGGCGCAGTTTTCTCAGCGCCTTGGCTTCGATCTGACGGATGCGCTCGCGGGTGACGCCGAAGCGGCGCCCCACTTCTTCGAGCGTATAGGAACGTCCGTCCTCCAACCCAAAGCGGTAGCGCAGCACTTCGCGCTCGCGGTCAGAGAGCGCGTCGAGCATCTCCTCAATCTGCTCGTGGAGCAGGTTGCCGGCGGCGGCGTCCTCGGGACTGGGCATGTTGCGGTCTTCGATAAAATCGCCGAGCTGGCTGTCCTCTTCTTCGCCGATGGGAGTTTCCAACGAGACGGGAAGTTGAGCGATGCGGCGGATCTCTTCGACGCGTCCGCTTTCGATCTCCATTTCGTGCGCGATCTCCTCGTCGCTGGGTTCGCGCCCAAGTTTCTGCACGAGCTGGCGGGAAATGCGCACCATTTTGTTGATGGTCTCCACCATGTGCACGGGGATGCGGATCGTGCGCGCCTGGTCGGCGATGGCGCGGGTGATCGCCTGACGGATCCACCACGTGGCGTAGGTGCTGAACTTGAAACCTTTGCGGTAGTCGAACTTCTCCACGGCGCGGATCAGGCCGAGATTGCCTTCCTGGATCAGGTCGAGGAACAGCATGCCGCGGCCGATGTATTTTTTGGCGATGCTGACGACCAGACGAAGATTGGCGTCGATGATCTGCTGTTTCGCCTCCGCGTCGCCGGCTTCGACCCTGATCGCCAGCTCGCGTTCCTTCTCTCCGCTTAAGAGGGGAACTTTGCCGATCTCGCGCAGATACATGCGCACGGGATCGGACAGAGGCACGTCTTCCATGCGTCCAAGCTCTTCCCCGTAACCGGGAGCTTCGTCGCCGCCGGACGAGGCGAAATCAGACGCGCTGTCGTCATCGCCCGAAACGTCGGGGCTTTCTCCCTCCTCAGAAATTTTCGCCCTGCTTCTCGAAGGCCGCTTCGATTTGGCTGAATTACTATCCTTTGATGAAACTTGAGCGGAATCATCCAGCACTTGAATGCCAAGCTCCGTCAAATTAATGAAAACATTGTCCAGAATCTCGGAACTCCAGTAATCTGCGGGAATATATTTTTCGATATCCTTGTGAGTCACATAGCCAGTCTTGCGGCCCTGCACGATAAGCCCGCGGATATGACTCATCATGGAACGCAGATAGTCCGGATCGCTTTCCGAGATTTCGCCGGGAGAAGATTCCTCCGAATCGTCTCCTCCCTGTTCTCCCTCAAGAGCCAGATTTTCGTCGAGCTCATCGTCGGTTCCCACCTCGGCGAGATCCTCCGCGTCGGGGCCGCTGAAATTGTCGAGGTCTTCGTCTGCGGGGACCTCGGCAAACGGATCGTCGGGTTCTTTGGGAACCGCATCCAGCGTGGAAGTCAACTTGATGCGCTCCGGAGCGCTTTTCTTTTTATTGCTCGTTTTCTTTGCCTCATTCTTGGCCGGAGATTGCTTCTCCGGCTTCTCTGCGGCGGGAGCTTTCGGATCGCTTCCCTTCGCCGTCACCTTTTTCTTTTTCTTGACGGCTTTTTCAGATGTCTCGACAGTCTTTTTCGGGGTTTTCTTCGTTGCGCCCTTCCCTTCAGAGGAAACGCCCGCCTGGATGTCAGCCTCTTTCTTTACGGTTTTCTTCTTTGCAGGAACCGGCGCGTTTGCCGCGGGAGCCTTTTTTTTCTCATGAACCTTGGATTCTTCGCTGTTCACGTGTTTTTCAACCGCCTTATTTCCCGATTCAAAGCCGGATGCGTTTTTTTTCTTGTCGGAAGATGACGCCTTCTTCGCCTTCGGACTCTTCGGAGCAGAAGGAGATCGTCTGGTCAACTGAGCCTGCTCCGATACGTTCCCGGCGGAATCTCCCACTTTGGGTTCAAGAGTCTTGTTCTTTTTGTGAACAGCCATCGAACATCCTCCTTCACTTCTTCGTCCACGACGAAAAGGCCGATAGATCTTTCCGCAAACAATCAACTTCACATTCTCAAGGGATGAGCACCATCATGTTTCCTCGCTGCCGTCACCGATGGTCAGCTCATAAAAAGCCGGCAACGGGATAGACGGGGATGGTCCGATAACCGAACGGGTCTCGTCGAGCTGGAAATTCTCCAGCTTATTTACGACGAGCATGTCCTCTGGAATGTCAGTTTCGTACGGTAAAGGCGCGCGCAGAAAACCGAAGCGTTCCGCATAGAAAGGGACCAGGGCGCTGCCTTTTTTCCATTTCTGCATGTCCGCACGCATTTCCACGAGTCCTTCCAGCTCATGAAAAACCGGAAGCGCCGCCATATAGGCGATGACTTTATAACGTATGAGGGCAATCTGCCCATTCCAAAAGGTGCATTCCGTCACGCCGGCTTTCAGACCTCGGCGCCGGGTAAGAAAATGCCCCGAAAAACGCTCCATTTCCCGACTGTAGCCGAAAACAAGGGTGAACGGAGGCACATTTGAAGCCGTTCTTCTTTCGAGGACAGACTCATCCCAGATCATGCTGCCGGCGATGCCGCATTCACTGCCGCAGAGATACAGCAGTTCACTGTCCAAGGAGAGCGCCTGAAAAGAAAGGTCGCGCAACAATTCGCTGTGGAGCCCCGCCATGGAGACGGCGCCGTGCTCGCGTCGGGAAAAACTCCAGCATCCCACTTCTACGTCAAGTTCGCTGTTCCAATAAGGCAGGCACACGGCACAGCCTCCTTCTCGAAAATCTGTATATTATTATCCCACAAAGAACGCCTCAAATGGAAGAAATATTTTTTAAGTTCTCTGTTCCTGTTTTTTCCGGAAGACGTCCGATGATGCTACAATAGCGCCGTGCTTCATGCCGGTTTTCGGGAAAAAGACGGCACGCTTTTTTCCGCGCCGAGGCGGCGCCGAAAACCGCACGAGACAGGGGCCCATCAAGGACTTGTCGCGACGCGACGTCCATCCTTTCGCCCCGAAGCACGGTACGGTCAATCGGACTTTTAATTGATCACGGGTCTTTAGAAAATCATCGAGCGGGGTGAAGTCATGCTAAGCGATGTTTTTAGCAGTTTAGTCAGCTGGCTGGTGGATACGATCGGCTCGCTGGGGTATACGGGAATCGTCGCGCTGATGTTCCTGGAGTCGTCTTTTTTCCCTTTCCCCAGCGAAGTCGTTATGCCTCCGGCCGGCTTTTTGGCCCACGGAGGACAAATGTCGCTGCTTTGGGTGCTTCTTGCAGGAATTACGGGCAGTCTGTTGGGAGCGCTGTTTAATTATTGGCTGTCGCTGCGCTTTGGGCGCCCCTTCTTCGTCAAGTACGGCAAACATTTCGGGATCACGCCAGAGGTTCTTGACAAAGCCGATTCGTTCTTCGAACGCCATGGGCACATCAGCACGTTCGTCGGCCGTTTGATCCCGGTGATTCGTCAGTATATTTCGCTGCCGGCGGGGATCGCTCGCATGAACCTGACGCGCTTTTGCTTTTATACGACGCTCGGCGCCGGCATCTGGGTGGTCATCCTGACGCTGCTTGGGTACTGGCTGGGAGCCAATAAATCGCTGATCCAGCGGTATCTTTCCGAGATCAGCATGGTTCTTTGCGCCGCCTGCACAGTTATCGTGGCGTTTTATATCTGGCGCCAGAAAACACGTCAGGAATCAAAAAAGAGCCGATAGTGCGTCTTCTTCACGGCAGATTCGCCCCAAGAGGAATCTGTTTTTTCACGTAATAGCAGAAAGGCCGACAGATCAGATCTGCCGGCCTTCTTTTTTTAATCTCAAAGGGTTCAATCACCAACGTTCGTCTTACAGACGGACGACGTTAGCAGCCTGAGGGCCCTTTTCACCATCGACGACATCGAACTCGACTTCTTCGTTCTCCTCAAGGGACTTGTAGCCGTCCATCTTGATAGCGCTAAAATGGACAAAAACGTCCTTGCCCTCTTCGGTGGTGATGAAACCGAAGCCCTTGGTGCTGTTGAACCATTTCACTTTGCCCTTCAAAGTACATGCCTCCAAAAAAACATGATGAAAAATCCCGACCAGTTCGGGAGCGCCCGAAGGATTTTTCGAGCACAGGGAAAATATACAACGATTCCGCTGAAATGTCAAACTTGAAATTAGCGCGCGCACGTTTTTTCAAAGATTTTTATAAGACGTCGCTGCCTTATTTCTGCGGAAGAAACGTTCATGCATTTTCAAAAGCAGTTGTCAGATCACGCGACGAGGATCAGAGAACGTTATAATGCCGCAGCCTCTTGGACACCTCGTCGTGTCCGAGCAGTTCAATCACTTCGAAGATGCCGGGGCTGACTTTGTAGCCCGTCAGCATATAACGCAGGGGCATGGCGATGTCCTTGAGTTTGGCGCCGTTGGCGTCGCACCACTCGCGCGCGAAGGCCAGCATCTGATCGGGCGTGACCAGCTCGGAACGAGACAGAAAATCGGTATTGAACTTTTTCAGCAGGACGCGGTGCTCTTCGGTCAGGTCGCTGCCGTCGTACCGGGCCGCCACGGGCGCAAAGGTCACGAGATAGTCGGAGAACTCCGCCAGTTCCTTGATCGTCTTGCCGCGGCCGGCCATGATCTCGAAGCATTTGCCGAGATACTCCAGATCGAGTTTGCCGCAGTCCACGCCCATTTCTTCCCAGAAGGGACGGATCAGCTCGAACTTTTCCCTGACGGGCATTTCCGTGATGTGTTCCTGGTTGATGAAGTTCAGCTTGTCGAAATCGAAGACCGACGATTTGCGGTTGATGTTGCGAAGTTCGTATTCCTTGATGGCCAAGTCGCGGCCGAACACTTCCACGTTCCCCTTCGGAGCCCAGCCCAGCAGCGCCAGGAAGTTGAAGATCGAATCGGGCAGGTAGCCCATGTCGCGGTATTCGTAAACGCTGGTGGCGCCGTGGCGCTTGGAGAGCTTTTTCTTGTCCTTGCCGAGAATCATGGGCAGATGGGCGAACTTGGGCATCTCCCAGCCCAGCGCCTTGTAGATCAGGACCTGCTTGGGCGTGTTGGAGATGTGATCTTCGCCGCGGATGACGTGAGAGATCTTCATCAGATGATCGTCGACGACGACGGCGTAATTGTAGGTAGGAAATCCGTCGCTCTTGATCAGGACGATATCCTTCATCACGCCGGTACGGCCGTCGATCAGCGCGTCGCTCTTGTAGTCCACATGTCCGTAGACTTCGTCGTCAAAGCCGATGTCCAATCCCAGCGGCACTTTGTAAATGACCGCGCTGCCATCCTTGTAGGCCTTGCCTTCGTCGAGAAGCTGCCGGGCGTATTTGTTGTAAAGGTCGAGGCGTTCGGTCTGACGGTACGGTCCGTAATCGCCGCCAATGTCGGGCCCCTCGTCCCAGTCGAGATTCAGCCATTTCATCCCGGCCATGATCGTCTCTTCATACTCCTGCGTCGAACGGACGCGGTCGGTGTCTTCGATGCGGAGGATAAATTTTCCGCCGGTATGCCGGGCCCAAAGCCAGTTGAAAAGCGCCGTGTGAGCGCCGCCGATATGCAGCGCGCCGGTGGGGCTGGGCGCGAAACGTACTCTCACTTCATCTGCCATTTATAAAAGTTCCTCCTCACATAATTGGTTCATCGCGTGTACAATAGACAAGCAGCTGCGGAAAAAAATCCGCAGAGATCAGAGAGCATTATAACCCGCTTGGAGGTTTATGGAAATGTCTGGAAAAAAGATTTTGCTCATCGACGGACACGGCATCGCCTTTCGCGCCTTTTACGCGATCCCCGAACTGAACGCCCCCGACGGCACGCCCACCAACGCGCTGGTCGGCTTTTTCAACATGTTCGCCAAGGTCAGACACGACCAGCGCCCCGACGAGATTTACGCGGCGTTCGACATGAAGGAGCCGACGTTCCGCCACCGGCTCTATCCCGAATACAAAGCCACGCGCCGGCCGACGCCCGAAGAGTTCAAAATTCAGGTTCCGCTGCTCCATGAAATGCTTCCGTTTCTGGGCGTCCACATCATGGAACGTCCCTCGGTCGAGGCCGACGACTTGATCGGTTCGGCCGCCGTGCAGTTCGCAGCCCGCGGCGACGAGGTGCTGATCCTTACGTCGGACAAGGATATCATGCAGGTGCTGCGTCCCGGCGTGAAGATCATCCGCCCCGGCAAGGGCGTCTCTTCTTTCGAGGAATACGACGTTTCTCACTTCACCGAAAAATACGGTTTTTCCCCGGACACAATGGTCGATTATCTGTCGCTGATGGGCGACTCGATCGACAACATTCCCGGAGTCCCCGGCGTCGGCGAGAAGACCGCTGCGAAACTGCTGCAAAGTTATGGTTCCATCGAGGGCATTCTGGAACATACCGGCGAACTCAAGCCCGCACTGCAGAAGAAAATGAGCGAGCACGGCGCGCGGGCCGTCGAGAACCGCAAACTGACGCGGCTCAAATGCGACGAGGACTTGAGCGAATTCACCGCCAAAGAAGCGGCGGTCGATCTGGAAGCGTTCGGCGCTTTCTGCGCCCGACTGGGCATGAAAAAAGCGGCCGAATCCTTCGGCGCCGCAACAGAAAAGAAAAAATCCCCCAACGAGAATCCGCCGGCGGAGGCGGCGCGGCCGTCGCCCGTCAGTGCCGGGGACGATATCGCCGAGGCCGTTCCGCCCGCCGCCGCGATCCCGCTGGATACGATCCTGTGCGCGCCGAGAATCGCGCTTGATCTCGAAGAATCCGGCGCGCCCGTTCCATATACGATCAAAGAAGAAACGCTGCAGTCGCGCCGCGTCATCCTCGCCGCTCCCGACGGCAGCTGGTGGCAGGGAACGCTGGCCGAATTGACGCCGCACCTGGACGAACTGCTGGACAACAAAGTGATCTGCCTCGACGCCAAAGCGCTCTGTTATCTGATGGAACGCCCGCGCCTCGGCGGCCTTTGGGACGTCAAGACTGCCTGGTACCTGCTCCACCCCGATCTGGAAAGCTACGACATCTCGAAGGAGATCGGCCTCGGCCTCTCTTCGGAACGGGCTCTGCGCCTGCTGGCCATCGCCCGCGCCATGGAAGAAAAAATCGCCGCTCAGAACATGACGCGGGTCATGAACGAGATCGACCTGCCTCTGATCCCCTCGCTGGTCGGCATGGAGCGCCGCGGCATCCGCCTCGACCGCGAAAAAATGCTGGCGCTTTCGCGGGAATTGGAACGTCAGCTGAACGCGATTACCGAAAAAGTCTACGAAGCGGCCGGATGCGAGATCAATCTCAACTCCCCCAAACAGATCGGCGAACTTCTTTTCGAAAAACTGGGGCTCCCCGTCGTCAAAAAGACAAAGACCGGCTATTCCACCGACGTGTCGGTGCTTGAACAGCTGCGGGAAATCTGCGGCGCGCGCTGCGAAATCCCGGGTCAGCTTCTGGAATACCGCGAGCTTCAGAAAATGGCGTCCGGTTTCGTTCAGCCGCTGCTGAGCGCGGCCGGCGCGGACGGATTGATCCACAGCACCTTCGAATCGCTGACAACCGGCACGGGACGCCTCAGCAGCCGCGACCCCAACATGCAGAACCTGCCGGCCTACAGCGGCTGGGGGCAAAGGATCCGCGAATGCCTGATCCCGTCGCGGCCGGGACATTGTTTCGCCGCCGCCGATTATTCGCAGATCGAACTGCGCGTGCTGGCCCATCTCTCGGGAGATCCGCAGCTGATCGAGATCTTCAACTCGGATCGAGACATCCACACCGAAACCGCCGCCATGATCTTCGGCCTCCCCGCCGCCGCCGTCACCAAAGAGCTGCGCCGCAGCGCCAAAACCGTCAGCTTCGGCCTGATCTACGGCATGAGCGTTTTCGGCCTCGCTTCCCGCTTGGGGACGGACCGCGGCACCGCGCTCCAGATCATGGACGCCTACTTCGCCGCCTTGCCGGGCGTGCGGGAATACATGGAAACGAGCAAGAAAAAGTCCCTCGAAGTCGGCTACACGTCCACGCTTTTCGGCCGCCGCCGCCCGATGGATGAGATCGCCACCGGAAACCAGACGAAAGACCACCAAAAACGCGTCGCCATCAACGCCCCGATCCAGGGGACGGCCGCCGACATCACCAAGATCGCCATGAACAAAGTCGCCGCGCACTTCGCCGGACGCGACGTGGCCATGGTGCTCCAGGTCCACGACTCCATCGTCTGCGAATGTCCGCAAGATCAGGCCGAACAAACCGTATTGGAGCTCAGCCAGGTCATGGAAAGCGCCGTACAGCTCTCCGTCCCTTTGAAAACGGAACGGACTGTGGGCACATCTCTCGCCACGGTTTAATGTTTTATGGTACAATTCTTGAGCTGAAACAGAATTTTTCACGCTGCCAATTCGAAAGGAGTAAAGTCACTTGCAGATACTTACTGCGCTTCGCACTCAGATCAAGTGGATTCTCGCCCTGTTTATCGTCATCTTCACCGCTTCCGTCGGATTCATGTACGGCACGGGCAGTTCCTCCGACTCCGACAATCAGCGCACCGGCGATTTCGTGGTCGCCAAAGTCAACGGCGAAGAACTGCACATCAGCCAGCTGCAGGAGCACCTGCGTTCGTTCGTCGAGCGCAACGGCATCCGCGATCTGTCCGACAAACAGATGCCGCTTATCTACAAAGCCGTGTTCGACGAAATGGTGTCCAACCGCGCCGTCATCGACGAAGTCGCCCGCCTGAAAATCAGCGCCCCCGCCGACGACGTCGACAAGCAGCTGAAAGAGGTCGAGAATCAGTACGTGACCAAAGAAGCCTTCATGCAGACGCTGAAGAACCAAGGCAGCAGTCTCGAACAGGTCAAAGCCGAGATCGCCCGCCAGCTGGCCATCAACAAAATGCTGGAAGACGTTTCCGGCGGCGTGGTTGTTTCCGACGACGAGATCAAAGCCCTGTACGACGCGCTGCGCGGCAACTTCACGTTGCCGGCCGGCATCGAAGCCGACTTTGTCCAGCTGAAAAATAAAGAGGCCGCCGGCAAATTCGCCGAAGAAGTGAAGGCAAACAAGGACTGGGACAAAGCCCTTACGATCGTTTCGGACGACATTGTCCAGGCGACCTCGAGCGACGTTCACGAGCGCATCGCCGCGACGGAGATGATCGGCAAACTCGAGCCCATTTCCGCGCTGAACGACGGCGAAACCTCCGCCCCCATCGAGATCGCCAGCCAGGATTATTTTGTCGTTCGCCGCATCAGGGCCGTCTCGGAAGATGTGCGTCCCCTTTCCGAAGTCTCCGACGGCATCAAGACGATGCTCCTTCAGAGCAAAAAAATGGAGGCCCAGCGCAACTACATCAAGGGGCTGACCGACAAGATGAACGTAGAGATCGTCGCCCCCGAACTCTTCACCGTCAAGATCAAGAGCGACGACGTTCCGCCTGCCGATGCCCTCCCCGATGAAAAGCTGGACGGACTGAAGCCGGCTTTCACCGAGGACACCGCGGACAAAGCCGCCGCGCCGCCCGCGGCAAAATAATCCGCTTCGAATTATTCAAAAGGCCGCCAAGGGAAAATTTTCCCTTGGCGGCCTTTTGAATGCCGCGAAATCCGCGCGGCGCCCAACTCACAAAAATCCACGTGTCCGGCGCCGCTTTTGTCTCATGTCTGTCGCAGTCAATTTACGCCTGTCCTGCCGGCGCCGTATTCACGACCACGGCCTTGCGCTTCTGCGAAGCGCCGTACGTGATCCGGTCCGTCTCTCCCAGAGAAATATTCGACGTGTTCAGGCGTTCCATGGAATGTTCGATCAGCGTAGTGCCGCACAGCTGATAACATCTTTTCGACCAGAGATCGACATACTCGATCGTTCCCTCATACGAGCGGCCGTTCTCGGCAGGCTCCAGTTTCATGTACTTGATCAGAAGCTGAAGCATCTCCTTGCCGCGCACGTGGTAACGCGCCAGTCGCAGCGGCGTCCAGCCTTTGCTGTTCGTCGCCATCGGATCCGCGCCGTGCTGGAGCAGCGCCTGCACGACGCGGGGGTCCTTCGTCCAGACCGCGGCGTGGAGAATCGTGTCCCCGAATTCGCCCGTCGTCCGCACGTTGACGTCAGCCCCGGCATCGAGAAAATATTGGACCACTGCCAGCGAGTTATTCTGTGCCGCCAGGTACAACGGCGTAATTCCGTCGTGAAACGGCTGTGTGACGTCGATCCGCTCCGCAGCGATCCTCTCCCTGATCTCGTCGACCGTCCCTTTGACGCATAACGTCCAGAAGTCTTTCCCAGGCTCCTGCTGCATCTCTGCCGCCGCAACGCTTTTTTCATCATCCGCCATTCGTTCCTCACCCTTCATCACGATTCGTCGTTCCGTCTATATCACAAAGTTGAGAGATTGCGCCAAACGAGGCCGTTTTTAATGGAATCAGTCGATTTTCAGCACGCGATACTCACCGCAGTCTTCAACCGCTTTCTTCAAAACGGCGTCGGGGACCTCGCGTTCCAGCATCACTTCCGTAAAATTTCCCCGGTACGCCACGCCCGTAACGCCACCGACGTCAGTCAGCGCCTTGCGGATTTTTTCGCGGCAGACGTCGCAGACAAGGCCCTTGATGAACAGCGCTTTGTAATCGATGCGTTCGATTTTGAAGATCACCGGACGCGTTCCATCGCTGCAGCAGGCGATCATGACTCTCTCGTCGTTCGTCCAGTTTCTCATGATGGAACCGCCCTGAAGGGCCGTGTAAACATAACGGCTGATCGCATCCCACGCTTCGGAGCATTGAGTCCCTTTCCCCATGGTCCAGAAGTCGTCCCGGCCGCCGTAGCGTTCGAAGATAAACTCCTGTCCTTCCTCATAAAACGGGCAGGGACCGGACCTCGGGTCTGCCAGATACTTCCGCTGCAAGTCAGGATACAGTTCTTTCCTCAAAACGGTAATTTTGCATTTGTGCTGCACCATGATTCCCCCTGAAATTTATTGATTCTCCTGGTGCCAGTATAGCAAAAAGCCCCCGCGAAGGGGGCTTTTTGTAGTTTTCACAAAAAAATTATGGCGGAGGGAAGAGGATTTGAACCCCCGAGGGGCGTGAACCCCTGGCTGATTTCGAGTCAGCTGCCTTCGACCACTCGGCCATCCCTCCGCAGACGAAGGGTATTATAGCACAACCCAAAGAGCTTGCCTAGTTGTTTCTGCCGTCAGGGAGCCAACCGAATGTGCGTTTTTTCTCCCGGCGGACCTGAAAGAAATCCTGAAGGAGCGCGCGGCATTCCCGTTCCATTACGCCGGAGACGACCTGCAGACGATGAAAAAGACGCGTGTCGCGCGTCAGATCGTAGAGGGTGCCGCAGGCGCCGGCTTTCGGATCGGTACAGCCATAGACGAGACGCGAAACGCGCGCCTGAACGAGCGCCCCAGCGCACATGGGACAGGGTTCAAGCGTCACGTAGAGGGAACAGCCGCTCAGGTTCCAAGCGCCCAGATTCTGTGCGGCATCTCGCAGAGCGACCACTTCGGCATGCGCGGTGGGGTCATGTTCAACCCGGCGCCGATTGCGTCCCCTGCCAATGATCTCTCCGCAAGGATCCACCACGAGCGCGCCCACGGGGATGTCGCCTTCGCGCGCCGCCTGAAGCCCCAGTTCGAGGGCAAGGTTCATGTACTCCTGATCGCTTGTGAGCATGAAAGTCTCCTCCGCACAACGCAAAACAGGGGAGCTTCTCACGAAGCTCCCCTGGCTTTTCTCCAAAATGGCGCGCCATGCAGGATTCGAACCCACGACCTCCTGGTCCGTAGCCAGACGCTCTATCCAGCTGAGCTAATGGCGCGCAAAAAACACCGCACGACTGAGGGCTCAAACAAAAATCTGGCGCGCCATGCAGGATTCGAACCCACGACCTTCTGGTCCGTAGCCAGACGCTCTATCCAGCTGGGCTAATGGCGCGCATCGTTATTTTTAAGATGGCGGAGAGAGAGGGATTTGAACCCTCGAACCCGAAACCGGGTTACACACTTAGCAGGCGTGCGCCTTCGGCCACTCGGCCATCTCTCCGTCCTCAATCGAACAGGTCACATTCTAACGCGGCGGACCACTCCTGTCAAGCGGAAAATCGCTCCCCTGCTGTCGGAAAACACAAACTGAAGATACTCTTTTTCCACGGCTCAATCCGACCCGGCGCAAGCCGCTGCGGATGGCTCCGTTTTCCGTTTTCTGCGGCAGGAGCGATTTTTGGCAGCGCCCCCTTTTTTCACTTCATGGCCTTCCAGCCCTTCGAACCTGACATTCGCCCGCCGATACAAACGGCACCCCTGCGCGCGCAGGATCTTCCACAGCTGCGCCAGCACAGGCAGAGAAATGTTGTCGGCAACGCGCAGATTCGGCAAATACGCCTGCCAAAGGCACTCGCGATGACGGTCCATAAACTTGTCGGCCGCGTCGGGGACGCTACCTGCGAAACGCACTTCGACGCAGATTTGCTTCCTTGCGTGCCACAGGTGGATTACCGCGGCTTTTTCGTCGCCTGCCTCAAAAACCGGAAGGCTGTTGTAATCGATAACGCTACCGGACGTCTTTTTCGCCGTCCCCTTTGCGCTCTTCCGGACCGGCTTCTTGGGATCGTTCTTATGGGCGAAATCGTGCAGCACCTGTACCCTTTCGGCATCAGGCAATCTCTGCGCCGTATCATGAAGGATCTGGTACAGCCGGGCGGTCGTGCGGCAGTCAGCCTCGGCCCGATGAAAAGTCTGCGCGTCGATCACAAAATGCTCCGCCAGCGCCTTCAAGTTGTAATGTCCGGTCCCCAGCGCCGGAAAGAGCGCTTGAGCCCAGTAGAAAGTGTCTACGTACAAGTTTTCAAGTCGGTCGTGATAAAGTTCCTGACAAAAGTGATCGATAATGGGAAGGTCGTTTTCCGCCACCGCATGCCCGACGATCACGCTGTCGCCGATGAAATCGCGAAGCGAACCGATCACCTCACGGGGAAGCGGCGCACGGCGCACCATGTCGGTGGTAATGCCGGTCAGATCGGAGACGTAACGAGACACCCGCGCCACCCGCGGGCGCACAAGGGAACTGTACGCGTCAAGGCACTGCCCGTCGGGAGCGAAGCGGACCGCGGAAATTTCGATCGGACAAAAACGGGCGTAACCCTGGGATTCGACGTCAAGCACCACGTAGCCCTTCTCCGCCGGAAGAAAAATATCCGCTTCTCTGCTCATTTTCGCTCCCCCCTCCCCCGATTACAGTTTATTATTCTATAACTGAAACGCCGTTCTGTGAACCGCTGAATGCGAGATTGCAGCCGACACAAACACCGTATGGCCCAGCGCAGTAGAACGCTCCTTTCAACGCAGAGGCCGTTATCCACAAAGGATGCTTGTCGAAAGTATCTGCAAAAATATCAAGCCTGCGCTATCGCAAAGGCGAACTGTTCGTCTGCCTGATCCCGTCCTTGGATGCTCGTGCATGATAAAGAAGCAAACAAGAAAATGGTAGAAGGCTTCGCTATTCCGCAACATTCGGAGGCCGGAAGTATAGAGACGTTCATATTTCTGTGCTATATTGGAAAAGTTAACAGGCAACGTTCGATTGAACAAAATCGAGGTTTGAGGAGGAATGACAGGATGATTTTAGAAACGGAAAGACTGGTACTTCGTCCTTGGGAGGAAGCGGATGCAGAAGATTTATACAGTTATGCACGTCATCCTGAAGTTGGCCCGATAGCCGGATGGGCTGTTCATACGGACGTGGAAAACAGCAGAGAAATCATCCGAGGCATTCTGTCTGCGCCGGAGACTTATGCAGTGGTTCTAAAAGAAACCGGGCGTCCAGTTGGCAGTATTGGTTTAATGCTTGGCAAGGCCAGCAATATCGGTATTCCCGAAACAGAAGGCGAAATCGGCTGCTGGATCGGCGTTCCTTATTGGGGACGGGGGCTTATCCCGGAGGCGGTTCGGGAGCTTATGCGGCATGGCTTTGAAGAACTGAATCTCGAAAGAATATGGTACGGGTATTTTGACGGAAACATAAAGTCAAAGCGGGTTCAGGAAAAGTGTGGATTTCATTACCATCACACAGCGGAAAATGTCCCATGTGCAATAGAGGGAGTGCTTCGGACAGAGCACATAACATGCATATCGAAGGACGAATGGTTATCGGAGAGCTGAATCCAGTTTATCGAGGTGATACTATGGCCGACATTACGCTCACTCCTCGTCAATCGGTGCGGCTTCCGCATCGTGGAGTTTTACAACAGCCATCATCCCGATCCCAACACTCCGGATTCGGGGAAAGAGACGGACGAGCAGTTCCCGGATGGAATGTTTCGTTTTGAGAAGAGGATGAAAGAGACATATCGGTATCATCATGGGAGGAGCAGTCATGAAAATAGAGATCGGAAAAGATTTTCCCCAGTATTTTAAGCCCTCGTATCCAGAGGAATTCGAACTGTTTTCACACTTTGAAACAACAGCGGGGATACCAACGGTCTTGTTTGCCATCACCACATGGAAAGAAAATGGAAAGCCGAATGTCTGCTTCCATTCATGGAGCTGTTTTCACGGGGATAAGACCGCTTTCTTCGCTGTGATGGGGAATTTGTACCAGCACACGCATACCTATGCAAATATCCAAAGGGATAAATGTTTTTGCATCAATTTTCTGCCGATAAGCTCCTATGACAGATTGGTAGATACCATTACCCACAATGACTTGGAAACGGATGAATTTGCAGCAGGAGATTTCACGCTTTCCCATGCGAAAACGATCCGTGCGCCGATCATTCAAGAGGCATTTATAAATATGGAATGTACTTTGAAAGAGACGCGGGATTTAAGCGGTGCGGGGATCACATCAATGATTGTCGGTCAGATACAGCATATCTCTGTGGAAAAGGAATATGCGCAGGGCTATGAGCGACGATACGGCGGAGAGGGATTTATGATGCTGATACCGGCGCCGCAAGATCTTATTACCGGGGAACCCGGTCAATCTGCGATTGCCACTGTAAATATCGAGAAATACGACTGACGGCACGGGTACAGCCACCAGATAAACTGGAACTCTTGAGAGTACATAGACTGCGGGTTGGACTGCGAAAAGTGCGGCGCATATCTTGCGACACTCAATGACAATCAGGCGTTGCGTGAAAAAACGGCAAAACTGTGGGCCGAGTTGAATAAGGCTCCCATTTTGCCTGAACATATCAACTGTCAAGGCTGTCGCGTTAAGGGGATTAAAACTGTATTTTGCGATAGCCTTTGCGGTATTCGTCAGTGTGCATTGAAAAAAGGCGTGACGACATGCGGCGACTGTCCTGAATTGGGAAAATGTCAGATCGTTGGAAGAATCATCGCCAATAATCCCACTGCGCTGAAAAATCTAAAGGGATAAACTATGTAAATTTGACGATCTTCAATTTTTTAATTAACAAGAATAAGGACGACAGACAAAAATGTCCCTCTCTCCATGAAAATGAAATACCCGCCGCTTATCACAGCGACACACAAGCAGTAAGTCTGAAAAGATTTACTGCTTTCTTTGGACAAAAAATCGCGAAGCCCGGATTTTACAGGCTTCGCGATTCGTTTTGATTCCTTGATTTTCTAGTTATGGCGGAGGCGTGTGCGAATCGAACACACCAAGGACGATCAGAATCGCCCCTCACGCGGGTTTGAGGCCCGGGGCAGCCACCGGACTGCATCCGCCTCCGCAACGTGGAGTATTTTACTCTATTCTCCCTCTTTAGGCAAGCCGCTTTTTTTACAGAACTCCGGACGTTTTTGCGCGGCGGATTTCAAACGGCCCGGCGGCTTACATGCCGCGCAGGCGTTTCAGTTCCTCGTAGGCGCCCTGGATCTGCTCGAACTTCCGCGCCGCCAGGCGCGTGAACTCGGGGTCGTTCAAATCGGCGAACTTGTCGGGATGATATTTGGAGATAAGTTCCCGATAGCGCGCGCGAATCTCGTCGTCGCCGGCGCTGCGCGGCAGGCCGAGAATTTCGTAGGGGGAACGGGAAGCGCCGCCCGGCGCGGCGGAATCCGCAAAGCCGCGCCCGCTTTCCCCGCCGCTCTGCCAGTCGCGCCGCGGAGCGCTTCTATTTCCCATGCGGCGGAACAGGTCGCCGAGGAAGGAACGCGCGAAAGCCAAAAAGAGCAGCGGCACGATGAGGCGCTGAACGATCTTAAACAGGAATCCCATTTTTCCCTTCCGGCTTAATCCGCTCCGCCCAGCAGCTCGAGAAATTTCCCCACAAGCGCCGAAATGCGCGCGGCGGCGCGGCCCATCTCAGAGAGCACCTCTTCTTCCGACAGCTTGACGGGGCGCATGCCCGCCGCCAGGTTGGCGACGCAGGAGACGCCGCAGACTTCCATGCCCATGTGGTTGGCGACGATCACCTCATGAACGGTTGACATGCCGACGAGATCGGCGCCCATGGCGCGGGCCATGCGGATCTCCGCCGGCGTCTCGTACGAGGGACCGGCCAGGCCGATGTAGACGCCGCGGCGCGTCAGCAGCCCCAGCGATTGGGCGGCTTCTTCCAGCAGGGCGATCAGGCGGCGGCTGTAGGGCTCGCTCATGTCGGGAAAGCGCGGCCCCCAGGCGGGATTGTTGGTGCCTCTCAGCGGATTCATGCCGGTGAGGTTGATATGGTCGGTGATCAGGGCGATGTCGCCGTTGGCGTACTCGTAATTGATGCCGCCGGACGCGTTGGTCACGAGCAGGGTCTTGACGCCCCACTGGCCGAAGACGCGGATCGGGAAGGTCGTCTCCTGCGGCGCGTAGCCTTCGTAGCAGTGCAGTCGTCCCTGCATGACCACTACCGGCACGCCCGACAGCATTCCGCAGACGAGGCGCCCGGCATGCCCGGGCGCGGTCGAGGTCTTCCAGTGCGGAATCTCCGCGTAGGGAATGACGACGGGATCTTTCACGGCTTCGGCCAGCATGCCCAGCCCGGAGCCGAGGATCAGCGCCGCCCGGGGCACCCAGTTCACTCGCGACTTGATCGCTTCCAGCGCTTCCGTCACCTGACGGGCGTATTCTTTCATCTCCATGACAGGATCTTCCTTTCTCACACAGAATTTCCGCTAGGCGCGGGGATGGGCGCGGTCGTACACGTCGCGCAGTTCGAGATCGAAATGCAGATATTTCTCCGTGGTGGCGATGGAGCTGTGCCCCAAAAACTCCTGCAGGGTCCTCAGATCCATGCCGCGGCGCAGCAGGTGCGTGGCGATGGAATGGCGCAGCACGTGAGGAAAGAGGCGCTCCTCGGGAACGGAGGCCATCTTGCCGCGCTTCTGCACGATCCTCCACAGGTCGACCCGGCTCAGCGGCTCCCGGCGCGAAGAGAGGAACAGCGTTTTCTCCGTTTTGTCGCCGCCGAGAAACTCCAACCGCTTTTGCAGATAGATCTGAAACTGCCTTTTCAGATCTTCGGCAAAGGGGACTTGCCGTTCTTTGCTCCCTTTGCCGAGAACGATCAGATTTTTGTCGTCGAGATTCAGCGAGCCGACTTTCAGCCCGCACAGCTCGCTGGCGCGAACGCCGCAGTTGGCCAGCGTTTCCAGCGCCGTGCGGTCGCGGCAGTCGTAATAGCCGGGGCCGTCGCAGGCATCGAGGATGCGCTGGATCTCCCCTTCGGTGAGGATCTTGGGGAGCTTCTTGGTTTTCGCCGGCAGCACCGGGATCCACGTGTTCATCGGCAGATCGCCGTTGAGGACGCGGAACTTCACCCAGCTCCTCAGGCCGGCCACGATCAGCTGGATCGACGAGCCGGCGCGCCCTTGGTTCTTCAGCGCATGGATAAAGCTGGAGAGAACTTCCTGAGCAACGTCGAGCGGGTCCAGCCCCGCCTCTTCGCAGTAGGCGCGCCAGAGCTCCAGACCGCGGCGATACGTTTCCGCCGTGTTTTTGCTCTGCCCGCGCTCCAACAGGATGTAGTCCTCAAAAGCGGCGCGCGACGTTTCGAAGGATACGGGCATACTCGTTCGCCTCCATGCAAAAAAAATAAGGGCCGGCTCGTAAGCCGGTCCTTATCATATCACGTTTCATGAAAAATTACTTGGCGCGCGAAGTACCACGCCAGCGCCATCAGCGTTTTCGCGTCCTGAGGATCGCTCGAGCCGAGCAGCGCGCGCGCCTGTTCGTCGTCGAAGCGCAGCAGCGCAATGTCTTCGTCGTCGTCCGGACGGAGAGGATCCCACGCCAGTTCCTCGGCGAGAAAGACGAACAGCTTCTCGTCGGAAAATCCCGGCGACGAGAAGATCGCCGGCATCGGCGTCCATTTTGAGGCCCGGTAGCCGGTCTCCTCGCGCAGCTCCCGCTGCGCCGACTGCAGCGGTTCCTCGCCGCGCTCCATCAGCCCGGCCGGGATTTCGACGATCTCCGCGTTCAAGGGATAGCGGAATTGTCGCACGAGCAGAAAACGCCCTTCGCCGTCGCGCGCCAGAACGGCCACGGCGCTGCGGTGCTCGACCACTTCGCGCGTGGCGCGGCGGCCGTTTCGCGACACTTCCACCTGATCGACGCGCAGGTTGAGGATCCTGCCCTCATAAAGGCGTTTGGAAGAAAGACAGCGTTCCATAATATGATCTCCTGTCAAAATCGCGGCGTCCCGCTCAGGCGTCGAGCTTCTCGTCTTTTTCGAGGCGCAGCCCTTTCGCCCAGTCGCCCGCCGCCATCGGCCTTTTTCCTTCCGGCTGGACTGTCAGCAGTTCCAGGGCGCCCTGCGGCGTGCCCAGAAACAGCCGGCCGCCCGCGGCGAAAAGTTTTCCCGATCCGGCGGCAGGATGCGGCGCCACGCGGGTTTTGAGAATTTTCACGCGCCGGCCGCGGAACGTCACGTACGCGCCCGGCGCCGGGCACAGGCCCCGCACCAGGTCATGGAGTTTCCGCGCGCCGAGCGCAAGATCGAGCCGCGCTTCGCTTTTGTCGATTTTGGCGGCGACCGTCGCCAGCGCCTCGTCCTGGGGCGTCAGCGCGGCCGTTTCGTTCAGCAACGAGGCGACGTTCTCCGTGAAGAGGCGGGCCCCCGCCACGGCCATGCGTCCCAGCAGCTCACCCGCGTTCTCCTCGGGACCGATCGCGCAGCGCCCCTGCAGCCACACCGGGCCGGCGTCCATCTTCTCCACCAGACGGAACAGGGACACCCCCGTCTCCGTCTCGCCGTTCATCAGCGCCCGCTGCACAGGAGCCGCGCCGCGGTAGCGCGGCAGCAGCGAAGGATGGATGTTGATGCAGCCGCAGCGCGGCCCGTTCAGCCACGGCTCGCCGACCTTCTGGCCGAAGTCGATCACCAGGATCAGCTCAGGCTTCTCGCTTCCGTAAAGCCGGATCAGATCCGCGTCGCGATTCACCGCAGCCGACTGCCGAAGTGGCAGTTCCAGTTTCAGCGCGACTTCCTCCACAGGCGTGCTTCGCGTCTTCAACCCGCGTCCGGCGACGCTCGGCGGGGCCGTCACGACAAGCTGCGGCCTGCACTTCGAAGCGATTTCCTCCAGGCAGCGGGCCGCGAAACACCCCGTCCCGAAAAACCAGATCTTCGCCGTCATTTTCTCTTCATCAGGCGCTTGCGGATCAATTCCCGCTTCATCGGCGAAAAATGATCGATCAGCAGCTTGCCTTCCAGATGCTCGATCTCGTGCTGAAACGCGCGGGCGACAAAACCCTCCGCCTCGTGCCGGCGTCTGGCGCCCGTTTCGTCCTGACACTCCACCACAACGCGTTCGGCGCGTTCGATCTCGCCGAAGATGCCGGGAAAACTCAGGCAGCCCTCCTCGCCCCGCTGCGTTCCCGTCGCTTCCACAATGACGGGATTGACCAGAACGTAGCGTTCGCCCTCAAAGCAGACCACGGCCACCTTTTTGGACACGCCGACCTGCGGCGCGGCGATGCCGACGCCGTCGTCGTCTTTCATGACGATCGTCATCTCGTCCACAAAAGTCTTCAGCGCCTCGTCGAAAACGGTCACGGGCCGAGTCGCCCGTCTCAAAACAGGATCGGGAAATTCTACGATTTTCAGCGGCATTGGATCACATGTTCCTCCCACAATATTTTGCTTCTATTCTAGCCGTTTTGCGTTTTTTCTGCATCTGTTTTTACCAGACGAAAAACTCTGCGCAACGCGCTGCCATAAAAACGGTACGAAAAAGAGCCATCCTGCGCGGGATGGCTCTTTCTGCATAAATCCTTACTTGTCTTCGAAGTTGATGCCGCTGAAGAGGTCGCCCAGCGTCACGCCGGTGTCCTCGCTGAAACCGGAGAGCTTTTCGGCTTCAGGCTTGTGGCGGGGCTTGGAACCTCTTTCGCTTCTGGAGGCCGATCCTTCATGACGGGGTGCTTTTTCGCCCTGAGTCGGAGCGTTCTTGCCGCGCTCGGCGGCCTTCTCGCCGGCCTCGATGGCGCTGACGCTGAGGCGGATGCGGCGCTCGGCGGGATTCACTTCAAGAACGCGGGCAGTCACTTCCTGGCCTTCCTGAAGCACGTCGCCCGGCTTTTCGACGCGGTGCGTGCTGAGCTGGCTGATGTGGATCAAGCCTTCGACGCCCTTCTCGATCTCGACAAACGCGCCGAAGTCGGCCAGGCGTACGACCTTGACGGTGATGTCCTGTCCCTTCGCGTAGCGTTCCTCGATACCCTTCCAGGGATCGTGCAGCTGCTTGTAGCCCAGGCTCATGCGCTTCTTTTCGGGATCGATGTCGAGCACGACGGTCTCGACTTCCTGTCCCTTGTGCAGCACTTCGCGGGGATGCTTGATGCGGCTCCAGCTCAGGTCGCCGATGTGGATCAGTCCCTCGATGCCGGGTTCCACTTCGACGAAGGCGCCGAAATCGGTGACGTTGGTGACGACGCCCTTGGTCTGCTGATCCTTCTGCCAGCGCTCCATCACGGTATCCCATGGATTGCCCTGAGCCTGGCGGATGCTGAGGCTGATCTTGTTGTTTTCCCTGTCGATGCCGATGACTTTGACTTTGACGGCGTCGCCTTTTTTATACGTTTCGCGGGACTTGGAGCTGCGCTGCCAGGAAACTTCGCTGACATGCACCAATCCATCCAGAGGGCCGACGTTGACGAACAGGCCGAAGGTGGTCACGCTGCTGACCGTGCCGTCAAGCACGTCACCCACGTTGACCTCGCTGTAAAACTTCTCGCGCTTAGCGGACAGGTCCTCGTCAAGCAGGCTCCTGCGGGAGAGCACCAGGCGGCGCTTGCGCTTGTCCATTTCAAGCAGACGGACCTGGAACTCTTCGCCTTCGAAGCGGCCGGGATTGACGCCGCGGCCTTCCTCGGCAAGATGCGAAATCGGGATAAAGCCCTCGAGGTTAAAGCAGTTAACCATCAAGCCGCCTTTGACCTTGCGAATGCCCTTGACGGTGATGACGTCGTTCGCCTTCGCCTTGGACTCGAGTTCCGCCCAGCGGCGATCGAACTCGCAGCGCCAGCGGCTGACGAGAAGCTGAGCTTCTTCGCCGTCGCGCTTGCTCGTTACCTGGACTTCGATCTTGTCGCCGATTTCGGGAGCGGCCTTGTCATCGACAAGAATGTGGTGCGTCCACTCGCGCTCGGGCAGGAAGCCCTCGCACTTGTAGCCCACGTCGACAAGCCAGCCGCCGTCGGTTTTCTCGACCACCGTACCCTCGATGACCTTGCCGCGCGCAATCTCTTCCGAAGCCGCGTCGTACTGGGCCATAAGAGAGGCCATATCCATGCTTTCTTCTTCAACCTGGTTCTTGACTTCTTCACTCATTCCTGACATCCCCCTGACGTCCTGCGATGTTATCAATCGCGTTATGTAGTTGTTCGATAAGCCAGTCAGGCGTACTCGCCCCGGCCGCAATACCAATCACCCGTTTCTCCAGCACCCACCTCCTGTCAAGCTGACCGGCATGCTCGATCCATACTGCGTCGCAGTTCGAATCGCGCGCAATGCGACACAACTTGCCGGTATTGGCGCTGTTATGTCCGCCGATGACGATCATGCCGTCGACCGCAGACGCCAGTCGTCTTACGGCCTGCTGGCGTTCAATCGTAGCACGGCAGATGGTGTTGTAGATCCTGAGCTCGTCGGCCACGCCGAGGGCCGCCTTGGCCACTTCAGCGAGGAGACTTTCTTCCTGTGTTGTTTGAGACACCAATCCCAACTTATGGATTTTAACAGACGATTTGAATATTGTCGAGGAAAAAAGTGACGGAATCGTCGAAATCACCGTCGAAGGTCCGCGGACGTATCCCCGCATGCCGATGATCTCGGGATGTTTCTCGTTTCCGAGGATCAGAACGTGATAGCCCGCCTCGGACAATTCCCGCGCGTGATCCTGTGCCGCGCGCACGAAGGGGCACGTACCGTCGATGACGTTGACATTTCTTTTCCTCAGATTCTCCAGCACGCCGGGAGCCGCCCCGTGGGCGCGGATAAACGCCGCCGCACCGGCGGGAATCTCCATCTCGGACTGGACGACGCACAATCCCATCTTTTGCAGACGCTCGACTTCCTGCGGATTGTGGATCGGACTGCCGAGCGCATAAACAGGCGCCGCCTGCGTCAGCGCTTTTTCCACAAACCCGATCGCTCGTTTGACGCCAAAACACAGCCCTGTCGGTGCCGCGACGAGCACTTTCATCGCAAAGCCTCGTCAAGGTGCTTTTTCGCCTGTTCGATCAACCATTTTCCGTTTTCCGCCGGCGTCTTCTGCGACAGGTCGCACCAGACGGCCGGCGCGAATTTTTTGAACCAGGTCATCTGTCTTTTGGCGAACTGCCGCGTGGCGATTGCGTCTCCCATGATCGCTTCTTCCAAAGTCATCCGCCCCTGATGGAACAACGTCAGTTCTTTGTAACCGAAACCCTGCATCGACGGCAGATCGGGGGAATAACCGTTGTCGAGCAGCCACTTCACTTCTTCGGGATAGCCCGAAGCGAACTGCCGGCGCACGCGCCGTTCAATGCCGTTTACAAGGATGTCGCGCGGCTTGAACAGGCCCAGATAGAGCACGTCGTAAGGCGACTCCGACGGGCGCTCGCGCGCGTACCATTCGGAAGCCGGACGCCCGGAAAGAAGGAAGATCTCCAGCGCCCGGGAGACACGGAATTTATCGTGGGGATGAAGTCTGGCGGCGCTTTCGGGATCGGAATTTTTCAGCCGGCCGTAAAGTTCGTCCGCTTCGAGGGCAAAAAGTTCGGCGCGCAGTTTTTCGTCCGTGGGCACGTCGATGGACAGCAGCCGGCTGAAGAGCGCCTGATAATAGAACGGCGTGCCGCCGACGAAAAGCGGCGCCCGCCCCCGCGCCATGATCCGCTTGACACAGTCTGCCGCCTGAACGACAAAATCGGAGGCCGTGTAGACCTGATCGGGATCGGCGACGTCGATGAGGTGGTGCGGGATCTCCCGGCGCACTTCGCGGGAGATCTTGTCCGTGCCCACGTCCATGTAGCGATAGACCTGCCGCGAGTCCACCGAGATCACCTCGGCGTTCAGCGCGCGGGCAAGGTCGAGGCTCATGGCCGTCTTGCCGACGGCCGTCGGGCCGATCACCGCGACGATGGGCAACTTTTGCGCGCCGCTCATAGCCCCAGTCTCCCGAAATGCTTGTCCAAAGCGCCGCCGGTCAGCCGCAGCACGGTCGGCCGCCCGTGAGGACAGGCGTTGGGCTGGTCACAGCGCTCCAGTTCGGCCAGCAGTTGATAGGCTTCCTCCGCTTCCAGGCGCGTCGTCAGCTTGACCGAAGCCTTGCAGGCTTTGGTCGCGAAGACGTTGATCAGCGAGTCGGAATGTTCCTGGCGTTCCTCGATCGCGTTCAGCGCGCTGCGCAGCAGATCGACGGGCGAAACGCCCACGACTTTGGCGTGCATAGGCAGCTGCGACAGGGAACCGTCCTCGTCGATCGCAAAGTTCAGCTCGCTCAGTTTCTCGCGGTTCGCCAGCGCCTCGTCCTTCAAAGTCGGCGGCAGCGGAATGGGCATGATCAGTTTTTCCTGTCCCCGCGAAGCGGCGCAGGCCTTCAGGATCCGTTCGTAATTGACGCGCTCGTGGGCGGCGTGCGGATCGACGATCAGCAGCCCGTCCGGCGTGGAAAAGATCAGATAGCCCTGCGGCAGCTGCGCGAGATAAATCGTACCGTCCGGCGCGGCGTTTTCCGCAACAGACATGTCGCCAGACGGCGGAACTGAAACGGTCTGACGATAGGAAGCGAAAGGCAGACGCTCGCCGCTCGCTTCCTGCGAACCTCGCGCTGCAAACGCGTTCGGCGACGCGGCGCGAAACACCGGCTCCTCCATGCGCGAAAACGGATGCGGCTCGCGCTCGGGCAGGCGGCGCCACGCCGCGGAATCGCCCGGCGCTGCCAGCCCGCCGGCGGAAAAAGATTCTGTCGGCGCCTCGAACGGAGGCGAAGAAAACGGCATACGATCGCCGCGCTCAAGGATCGGCGCGTCGGAAAATCCCTTGGCAAGACGCTCCGCCGCTTTGCGGACCAGATCGTACACCTCCCCGGAACGGCGGAACAGGATCTCCGACTTCGCCGGATGGACGTTGACGTCCACGTCTTCCGCCGGCAGCGAAAGCATGACCAGCCAATTGCCACGCGTCGCCCAATGGAAGCCCTGGATCGCCGACCGGATCACCGCGTCGCTGACGCGGCGTCCGTTCACGAACGAGACCAGCTGAAAGCGGCTCTGCGGCCCCAGGTCCTGCCACCACAGCCGCACGGAGGACGTCGCGGCCTCGAAAGCGGAAGCTCGGATCTCGGGCTCGTCGCCCCATATCTGCGCCAGCAATTTCTCGACGCTGCCGCCGCCCGAGCTTTTGAAGACGCTCTTGCCGTCGTGAGTCAAAGAGAACGCGACGGCAGGATAAGCGAACGCGTAGTCCTGGACCAGGCGCGAAATGCGGCGGAACTCCGCCGCGGCCGTTTTGAGGAACTTGCGCCGCGCCGGCAGATTATAGAAAAGATCCTTGACGACCACCGTCGTGCCGGGACGCAGCGGTACCGCCGTGACGCGGGGCACGCCGTTTTCGTAATGGAGCGAGGCGCCTTCGGGCAGGTCGGGCCGGCGGCTGTAGAGCTCGAAATGGCTGACGGCGCAGACGCTGCTCAGCGCTTCTCCGCGGTACCCCAGCGTGGCGATCGCCTCAAGGTCTGCCTCGCTGCTGATCTTGCTGGTAGCGTGTTTTTCCACCGCCAGAGGCAGCTCCTCCGGGACGATGCCGCCGCCGTTGTCCTTCACGGAGATCAACACCTTGCCGCCCTGCCCCAGTTCCACGTCGACGGCCGTCGCGCCGGCGTCGAGGCTGTTTTCGATCAGCTCCTTGACGACGGAAAGCGGCCGTTCGATCACCTCGCCGGCGGCGATTTTGCGCGAAAGCCCGTCGGGCAGTCGATGAATTCCCATCATTCACACCTCAGTTTCTTTGCCTGTGAAACCAGCCGGTAGAGCTGGTCGAGAGCGTCCCGCGGCGTCATCCGATCAGGCTCGAGCGAAGCGACTTCTTCGATGAAGGCGTCCCCGGAAAGGTCGAACATGTTCACCTGCGCCGACGGCGCAAAACGGTTCGGATCGCCGTGAGACTCCGACTGCTCGGCCTCCAGCCGCTCGAGAATTTCATGGGCGCGTTTGAGCACCACCCGCGGCAGCCCGGCGATGCGGGCGACCTCGATGCCGTAGGAACGGTCGGCCGGGCCGGGCTGTATCTTGTGCAGAAACCGCACGCCCTCGTCGGTCTCTTCTACGTCCATGCTCAGGTTGAACAGCCCGGGCATGGTCTTTTCGAGGTCGGTCAGCTCGTGATAATGCGTGGCGAAAAGTACGAACGGCTGGACGCCGCAGAGGTTGTGCAGATACTCGACCACGGACCAGGCGATGCTCATGCCGTCGTACGTCGAAGTGCCGCGCCCGATCTCGTCGAGGATGACTTCGCTGCGGGCCGTGACGTTATGGAGGATGTTCGCGGTCTCCATCATCTCGACCATGAAAGTGCTGTTGCCGCGCGCCAGCTCGTCGCGCGCGCCGATGCGGGTGAACAGGCGGTCGGTCAGCGGCAGACGGGCGGACGCCGCCGGCACGTAGCTGCCGGCCTGCGCCATGATCTGCAAAATCGCGGCCATGCGCAGGTACGTCGACTTGCCCGCCATATTGGGACCGGTGACGATGGCCGTCCGCCGCGTCAGATCCATCTTCAGGTCGTTCGGTATACAGGGCTGGCCGCGCAGCGCCCGTTCGACCATCGGATGGCGGCCTTCGCGGATCTCGAGGACCCGCTCTTCGACGACTTCGGGACGGCAGTAGCCGCGTTCCCGCGCCGTGCGCGCGAACGAGTTCAGCACGTCCAGTTCGGACAGCGCGTGGCCGAGCCGCTGAATGGCGTCGGTCCGTTCGAGGCAGGCCGCCGTCAGCTCGTCGAAAATGCGCTGCTCGATCTCCGCGATCTTGGAATCCGCCTGCAACCGGCGTTCCTCGTACTCTTTCAGTTCGGGAGAAATGTAGCGCTCGGCGTTGACCAGCGTCTGTTTGCGGACGTACTCCGGCGGGATTTCCGTATTTTCCGCTTTGGCGCGGGAGATTTCGATGTAGAATCCGTAAACTTTGTTGTACCCGACTTTCAGCTTCGCAATGCCAAGGCGCTTTTTTTCCCGTTCCGCAAAATCTTCGAGCCAAGCGTCGCCGCTGTCGCCGAGAGAGCGCCACTGGTCGAGCTCTTCATCGCAGCCGGGCGCGGCGATGGCGCCCAAACTCAGGGAGCGCGGCAGCTCCGGCAGCAAAAATCTATCAAGCCGGGCGCGCAGCTCCGCCAGTTCGCCGGGATCTGGCAAAGCCGCCGAGCGGCACATTTCGCCCAAGGCCGCGTCGATTTCCGGGTGCACGTCCAGCGTGTCGCGGATCGCGCCGAGGTCGCGCGGATTAGCGCTTTTCATGTGCAGGCGAGCGATGGCGCGCTCCACGTCGCGGCATTTTTCTAGCAGATCGGCAAGAGAACGCGAGGCGTCTTCGTGGCCGTACAGTTCCTGAACGGAATCAAGACGCTCGTTGATTTTCTCGATCGAACAGAGCGGACGGGCGATCCAATCGCGGAGCAGTTTTTTGCCGAACGGCGTGGCGCACTCGTTCATGCACTCGAACAGCGACGCTTCCCCGCCCCAGAGGTCGAGATTGTTCTGCGTGTGCCAGTCGAGGTGCATGAACCCTTCCGGCAGGATTTGGGAAATGCTTCTGATGTGAGCCGCTTTCGAGAAGCTGGTCTCCTCCGCATAGCTCACCAGCGCGCTGACGGCGCCGATGCGCGGATCGCCGCGGCGCAGACCGAAGCCCTCGAGGGAATTGACGTTCCAGAGCCGACACAGACGCGCCAGCCCGATTTCGGGATCGAAGTCCTCCGCCGACATCTCGGAATACGACCAGCCCGGATGGGCTTCGATCTTTTCCCGAGAGCCCCGCCCGCGCGGGATCAAAATTTCGCGCGGCGCAAAAGAGAGCAGCACCGACCAGGCTTCCTGCGGAGAAAAAGTTCCCACCTGCACCGTCGAGGCGCTCGGCGTCAGAAAGCCGACGGTCCACTGATCCTGCTCCAGCAGCAACGAGGCCAGCGACGAGTCGACGGTTCCCTCCTCCGGGATGAAAGTCCCCGGCGTCAGGATCTTGACGACTTCCCTGTCCACCAGCGTGCGTCCGTCGGGCGGCGTCATCTGTTCGCAGACGGCGATCTTGTAGCCCTTTTCGATCAGACGCGCGGCGTACTGATCCACCGCATGATGCGGCACGCCGGCCATCGGCATGTTCTTGTTCGCGTCGCGCGCGGTCAGGGCGATGTCGAGTTCGCGCGAGACGAGCTTGGCGTCGTCGAAGAAACATTCGAAGAAATCCCCCATGCGGAAAAAAAGCACGCAGTCGGGGTATTTGTTTTTCCAATAGAAGTACTGTTCCAGCATCGGCGTCATCCTGGCGGGCCTCTGCTGGAAAGGCGCTTTGGGTTCCGTCATCTAAAATCGGTCAGCTCCTTTCGCATCCATGTAGCTTTGCAGGATCACCGCGGCGGCGATCTTGTCGACGGACTGTTTTCGTTTGCGGCGCGACACGTTGCCCTCGAGCAGATAGCTCGTGGCGGTGCAGGTGCTGTAACGCTCGTCCCAATATTTCACGGTGATCATGGGAAAGCGCTGCTGGATCTCCTTTACCACGTCCTGCACATGTTGCGCCGAGGGGCCGATCGTTCCGTCCTCGCGGATCGGCAGCCCAACGAGCAGACAGCCCGTGTCGTAACGCTCGAAGGCGCGCTCCAGATCGTCCAGCCAGGGGCCGTCCGCTTTCCAGACAGCGATCCCCTGAGCAAACATGCCCAGGGGATCGCTGACTGCCACGCCGATCCTCACGGTTCCGACGTCGAGGCAGATAATTCGGGGCATCGTCAAGCTCCGATGAATTTCGCAACGAGATCGACGGCGGCGGCGATCGCCGCGTCGATTTTGGCCGGCTCTTTGCCGCCGGCCTGCGCCATGTTCGGACGGCCGCCGCCGCTTCCGCCGACCAGAGCGGCCAATTCCTTGACGATCTTGCCGGCGTGGAGTTTTTTCTTTTGCGCTTCCTCGCCGAGCATGCAGAGGATCTGCACCTTGTCCTCCGCCGCCTTGGAGAAGACCACGAACACGGCTTTGGGATCGCCGTCCTTGAATTTGTCGCCGGACTCGCGCAGCAGTTCCATGTTCTGTCCGTCCACGCGCCCGATATAGAGGTTGACGGCGCCGCCGGCAAGCGTCTTTTTCGCGATCAGACTGTCGATGCTGCCGGCGAGTCTGGCGCGCGACATCCCGTCGATCTGACGTTTGAGTTCCTTGATCTCCTCTTCCATGCCCCTGACTTTTTCGATCAGCAGCGGCCGTTTGACGGCCAGACGCGCGGAGAGTTCGTCGGCGGTGCGGCTCAGTTCCTGAAGCAGATGCACCGTGGTCATGCCCGTCACCGCCGTGATGCGACGGATCCCGGAGCCAATGCTCTCTTCGCTGACGATCTTCAGAGAACCGATCATACCCGAGGACGAAACGTGAGTGCCGCCGCACAGCTCGCTGGAGAAATCGCCGACGGAGACGACGCGCACGGTTTGGCCGTACTTCTCTTCGAACAGCGCTTTGGCGCCGCTGGCTTTGGCCGCTTCGAGATCCGTCACGGCCGTCGTGACCGGCCGGTCGGTCAGGATCGCCGCGTTGGTCAGCGTCTCGATCTCCTCGAGCTGTTCGCGGCTCGGCGCCTCGTAATGAGTGTAGTCGAAACGCAGGAAACGGTCGGACACGAGCGAACCGTTCTGGCGCACGTGCCCGCCCAGCACCTTGCCGAGCACGGCGTGGAGGATGTGCGTGGCCGTATGGTTGCGGGCGATGGCAAGATGGCGGTCCAGGTCGACCTGCGCGAGGACGCTCTCCCCGACGCGGAGCGTCCCTTTGGTCACGGTGACCGTCTGCATGTTCAGCTCGCCGAAGGGATGCGTGCTGTCCCTCACGACCGCAAGAACGCCGTCGGCCTTGATCAGCCCCGTGTCGCCGATCTGGCCGCCGCGCTCGGCGTAAAACGGCGAACTTTCGAGCAGGACCATGCCCTCTTCGCCTTCGCCGAGAGCGTCGACTTGCCGTCCGTCCCTGACGAGCGCGCGGATCTTGGTATTGCATTCGCTCTTTTCGTAACCGACGAAATCCGTGGCGCCGAATTCGTTGACCAAGGCGTTGAACACGTTCCCCTTGATGACGTTGTTGGCGATCTGCTTGCTGGAGCTGCGGGCGCGCTCGCGTTGCTGCTCCATTTCCTTTTTGAACTCCTCTTCGTCGACCGACACGCCGCGCTCGGCGCAGATCTCGCGGGTCAGTTCCAGCGGGAAGCCGAACGTGTCGTACAGCTGGAAGGCCACCGCGCCGCCGAGAGTCTTTCCGGCGCTTTCGAGCGCCGCTTTGACTTCGGCGTCGAGCAGCTCGCTGCCCTGGCGGATCGTTTTGCCGAAACTGTTCTCCTCGATCTCGACGATCTTCTCGATGGTGAGCCGGTTCTCCCCGAGTTCGGAGTAGGGATCGCCCATCAGTTCGATCACGGCGGGAATCACGTCGTTGATGAACGGCTTGTTGATGCCGATCAGGCGTCCGTAACGGGCGGCGCGGCGGATCAGGCGGCGCAGCACGTAGCCCTGGCCGTCATTGGCCGGCAGAATGCCGTCCGCGATCATGAAGCAGACGGCGCGGACATGATCGGAGATGACCTTCAGCGCCAGATCGCTCTGATCGTTCTCGCCGTACCTGACCCCGGCGATGTCGCCGGCTTTTTTCATGAGCGGGGTGAAGAGATCCGTCTCGAAGTCGTTGCGTACGCCCTGGATCAGCGAGGCAAGGCGCTCGAGCCCCATGCCGGTGTCGATGTTCTTGCGGGGCAGCGGTTTGAAGCTGCCGTCGGCCTGCCGGTCGTACTGCGTGAAGACGTGGTTCCAGATCTCGAGAAAACGGTCGCAGTCGCAGCCGGGATGGCAGTCGGGGCCGCAGGAAAATTCTTCTCCCTGATCGTAGAGGATCTCGGAATCGGGACCGCACGGTCCCTGAGGCCCCATGAACCAGAAGTTCTCGTCCTCGCCGTTGAGGACGAGATGGGATGCGGGCATGCCGATCTCCTTGGTCCAGATGTCGAACGCCTCCTGATCGTCCTTGTAGATCGTCGCGTACATGCGGCTGCCGTCGAGTCCCAGGACCTGCGTGAGGAATTCCCAGCCCCAGGTCAGCGACTCGCGCTTGAAATAGCCGCCCCAGGAGAAGTTGCCCAGCATCTCGAAAAACGTGTGATGGCGGGCGGTGTGGCCGACGTTCTCGATGTCGTTGGTGCGCACGCACTTCTGCGAGGTCACGGCGCAGGCGTATTCCGGCTCTTCGAGTCCCAGATAATACTTCTTGAAAGGCACCATGCCGGCGATGGTGAACAGAAGCGAGGGATCGTCGGGAACGAGCGAAAAGCTCTTGTAATGGTGAGCCCCTTTCGATTCCCAGAAATTTACGAACAACTGACGGATTTCCTTACCGCTGCGATACTGCACGGATGTCCCCTCCTGCACTTTTTTAAGAGAAAATAACGACGGCGCCCCGGGCTGCCGGAGATTCCTCAGGCATGAGCCGCCAGCAGCCAGGCGCGCTGCGCCGAACTGTCCGCGCGGATTTCTTTTTCGGCGCGCGGCGTAAAGGTCCGATCCTTGACGATCCAGTCGCCTCCGCAGAGAACGTGCTTCACGTCGCCGGAACTGCCGGCGTACACGACGTAGCTGGACATGTTTTCCTCGTCGACGCCGAGATAGTGGAGCGCCGTCAAATCGACGGCCGTCAGGTCCGCGGCCCAGCCTTCGGCGAGCCGCCCCACTTTTTCGTAACCGAACGCCCGCGCCCCCTGATAGGTCGCGCAGTCGATCAGCTGCCGCGAGGAAACGGCCAGCGGATCATGGCCGACGCCCTTGTGGACCAGCGAAGCAAGCCGCATCTCGTCCCACAGATCGAGCCGGTTGTTGCTGGCGGCGCCGTCGGTCCCCAGCGCCACGTGAACGCCTTTCTCCAACATGGCCGGAATCGGCGCCACGCCGCTGCCGAGCTTCAGATTCGACGCCGGACAGTGCGCCACGGTGATGTTGTCATGGGCGGCCAGATAGTCGAGCTCGTCTTCCCTGAGCTGCACGCCGTGCGCGAGGACCAAACGCGGCACGGTCGCAAGCCCGGTTTTTTCGAGATACTCGACCGGCGTCATTTTCAAGGTGTCGGTGAGGTAGCCGCGCTCCCACTCGGCTTCCAGGAAATGCGTCTGCAAGGGCAGATTTTTTCTTTTCGCTTCGGCGGCGCATTCGCTGACGAACTCGAATGGCACGGTGTACGGCGCGTGCGGATCGATGCTGTTGATGATCCGCGGCCCCCGCATCTCCGCAAAATCGCGGTAAAGAGTCTGTTTGAAACGGGCCGGATCGCGCACGACGCCGACGGAAACGGAACAGCGCATGCCCAGCTCGTTCACGGCGCGGGCGACCTGATCCATATGATAATACATGTCGGCAAAACCGGTGATGCCGCACGTGGCCATCTCGCACATGGCCTGAACGGCGCCGGCATAAACGACTTCGTCGGTGAGGCGCTCTTCCAGCGGCCAGATTTTCTGCTCCAGCCACTCCATCAGCGGACGTTCCTCGCCGAGGCCGCGCAGCAGCGTCATCGCCGCATGGCAGTGGGCGTTGAAAAAGCCCGGCATCAAAAGCGTTTCGCCCTTGCCGTCCATCACTTCGCATTTTTCGCCGCCCAATGAATCCGGAGCGGCAATTTTTTTTATGCGCTCCCCCTCGACGAGCAGATCGGCGCGCCGCGCGCGCTCCATCGTGCCGTCGAGAAGATAAACGTTGCGGAACAGGATTGCCATTTCAGTCTTCGCGCCAGTCGGCCATATAGGCGCGCTGTTCTTCGGTCAGGCGTTCGAGGGACAACCCCATGGAAGCGAGCTTCGTTTCCATGACCGCCGCGTCGATTTCTTCAGGCACGTCCATCAGCCCCGCCTTGAGAGCGCGCCCGTGTTCGTTCACGTAGATGGCGGATTCGAGCTGGAGCGCGAAGCTGAGATCCATGATTTCAATCGGATGCCCGTCGCCGCAGGCCAGATTGACAAGCCGGCCTTCGCCGAGCAGATTGAGACGGCGGCCGTCGGGCATCGTAAAAGTCTCGATGTTCGTCCGCGCCAATTCGTGTTTGACGGCCAGCGCCGCCAGTTCACGCTTGTTGATCTCGACGTCGAAATGTCCGGCGTTGCCCATGATCGCGTTGTCCTTCATGAGCTGGAAATGTTCCGCCCGGATCACGTGCGTGTTGCCGGTAAACGTAAGAAAGATATCTCCCAGCGGCGCCGCCTGGGCCATGGTCATCAATTCGTTGCCGTCCATGACCGCTTCGAACGCGCGGTGCGGATCCAGTTCGGTGACGATGACGCGGGCGCCGAGGGCGCGGGCGCGCATGGCCGCGCCCCGGCCGCACCAGCCGTAACCGGCGATGACTACGGTCTTGCCCGCCACGAGGATATTGGTCGTGCGCATGAAGCCGTCCCACACCGACTGCCCGGTGCCGTAGCGGTTGTCGAAAAGATATTTGCTGTGGGCGTCGTTCACGGAAATCACCGGAAATGGCAGAATCCCCTGCCGTTCCATGGCCTTCAGGCGTTTGACGCCGGAGGTCGTCTCCTCGGAAGCGCCCTTGACGGCCGGGATCAAGTCCTTCATGTCGGAAAGGAGCGTTGCCACCAGATCGGCGCCGTCGTCCGTGATGACCGACGGGCCGAAAGCCAGCGTATCGCGCAGATAGCAGTGATATTCCTCGCCGCTCATGGCGTGACGGCTGAACACGGAAACGCCCGCATCGACGAGAGCGGCGCAGACGTCGTCCTGCGTGGAAAGCGGATTGCTGCCGGCCGCCCGGACTTCGGCGCCCAGATCTTTGAACGTCCGCAACAGGCAGGCGGTTTTCGCTTCCAGGTGAAGACAGGCTGCAAGTTTTACGCCCTTCAGCGGCTGCGAAGCGGCATAACGGGCCTTCAGGGCGTTGAGCACCGGCATGGAGCGCCACGCCCAGTCCATTTTGGCATGCCCGCCCGGAGCGAGGGAAAGATCGGCGATTTTATAATCCATCATGAATTCTCCTCCTCTGTATATGCGCATCTCTTACGTCCACGCCGCGAGGTTCCACGGAATCCACGCGCCCTGTCACAGTGCCGTCGAGCATCTGCACAGAGAGCACGTCGCCGCAGCGCGCCTGAGCGCTGGAGAGCAGCGGCTCGCCGCCGCTCATGACCAAGCTGTAGCCGCGGCGCGCAAGAGCCGCCGGCGACAGATTCTCCAGCGAACGTTCGCACTCGTCGAGCCGGCCGTTCATGAGCCGAAGTTCGGCGCCGACATGATACGTCGTTTTTTCATCAAGATCGTCAAGACGCTGCGCCGCGTTTTCCAGCAGACGCCTCAGAAAATGCCTCATGGTTTCCTCGCGGCCGGCAAGGTTCTGTTTTTCATCGCGCAGGCCGTGGTCTGCGTGCATATGAAGAAGACGGGAACATTCCGCCAGGGCGCTCAATTCCCGCATACGATCGGGAAACACCGACGTGGCGGCGGCCGTCGGCGTCGGTTCGCGCCGGTCGGCGGCCAGATCGCACAGCGACCAGTCGACTTCGTGCCCCACGCCGCACACGACGGGGGCGGGACAGCGGGCGACCTCCCGCACCAGTTCTTCGTCGTCAAACGGATTGAGGTCTTCTTTGGCACCGCCGCCGCGCACCAGGAGCACGGCTTCCACTCCCGGCAGAGCCGAAGCCCGTCTCAGCGCCAACGCCGCGCTTTCGGCCGCGTGAACGCCCTGCACGAGACAGGGGACGACGATCAGCTCGGCGGCGGGAAAACGCGCGCGAAATTGCCTGATCACGTCCTGAACGGCAGCCCCCGTATCGGACGTAACGCAGGCCACGCGCTGCGGATAACGCGGCAAGGGACGCTTGCGCGCGGCAGCGAAAAGCCCTTCTTTTTCCAGCCTGAGCCGCAGCTCTTCTTTGGCTCTCGCGGCCGCGCCCAGCCCCAGCGGATACATTTTACGCGCGTATATCTGCACGACGCCGCGCGCCTCGTAAAGCCTCACGCTGCCCGAAACCACGACGCGATCGCCGACCGCCGGCCAGAGAAGCATGCCCGCCGCGTCGCCGCGGAACATCACGCAGGGCAGCGAAGCGCTGCGCCCTTTCAGGACGAAATAAACGTGCCCGGAGACGTGACGTTTGAAGTCGGTCAGTTCGCCTTCGACGACAAGATGAGCAAGCGTCTCATCGTAGTCGAGCAGATTTTTTACTCTTAAGGCGACTTCGTCTACGCTCAGAGGCGCGGCATCCCCTCTGACGCGAGCGGAACCATAGCGGATCATGACAGCGAGAGCCCCTTGACGATACGGGCCAGGACGCCGTTGACAAAACGAGGCGAGTCGTCGCTGCCGTACTCTCTGGCCAGCAGCACGGCTTCGCTGAGAGCGACGCCGACCGGGACTTTTTTCGCGATCACGGCCTCGTACAGCGCCAGGCGGATAATCGTGCGATCCACCAGGCTCATGCGTTCGGTTTTCCACTCGGTCGAGTACGTTTCAATCAAGGCGTCGATTTCAGGAAGAGCGTTGCGCACCAAACAGGCGCGCTCGCAGGATTGGCGATAGTCCGCAAAGGGAACCCGCGACACCCCGATTTCCTCGTCGGTGCCGTTTTCTCCGCTTTCAGCTTCAGCGCCGTTTTCCGCAGCGGCTTCCGGCTCGACAAAAAGCTCTTCCAGATATGCTTCGACCTCACGCTGGTCAAGCTTCTTTCCGCCCAGAGAATCCAGCGCGCACAGAATTTGGAAAAGGCGCACTCGCGCCGCATGAAGCGATTCTTGAGTGTTATCTTTATTCGTCACCACTGGGAACCTCGTTTCAAAAAGGGCAAAAGATTCTGCAGCTTGGCCCAGCCTCCGCCGGAAATAAGCCACGACGAAAACAGCCATGTACAAAATGCCAGAACGGCATAAACGGCCACAGCCCACCAGGAAAGTGCGAAAAAGGCAAAAACGCCGCAGACGCAGTTGATCCAAAACGCAGGCTGCCCGCAGAGAGAGCGCTCCAGATAAGGCGACTCGACAAGAAAGCGACTCTGTCTGATCCACTGCAATCTGGGCAGCTCCATCCCCATGGCACGCAGATCCTCGGTGATGGCCTTGGCGCGGCGCATATCGTCCTCCCGGCTCCAGAACTCGCGCTTGTCGTTGATCACGACAAGACACAAACGGTCATGGGCGCGCAGTCTGACCGCGCTGCACTGTACTCCCTGAGGAAGATGGCGGGAAACAAGAGAAAGCACCGCCTGCGTATCCACTTTGATAAAACCATAGGGCGTACGCCCAAAATTCTGATACGTCGCGCATACCTCCCTTCTCTACAACGACAGCCGGCCCGAGGACGAGCCGGCTGTTTGTCTCACTCTCCGGCAGTAGTCACAGCTGCCTTTGCTCCAGTTTCTTCCGTTCCTTGCTCTTCCTTGGGGGCCTGCTCGCCGAAATAAACTCCCTGAACAAAAATGTTCACGGCTTTGACTTCATAGCCGGTCGAGGTTTCCAGCTCCTTTTTCAGGAATTCCTGCAAATCCCAGGCCACATCGGGAATACGAAGTCCGTAGCGAACGAGAACGTAAGCGTCGACGGAGATCTGCGACTGCGTCCCTTCTTCGAGCGAAACGCGCACGCCCTCGGGATTTTTTCGTCCCAGTCCCAGCACCGACATGCCGGCGTTTCCCGGCACCACCGAGGAAACTCGCGCCAGCGCCCGACGGGCGATTTCCTGAACGACGTCTTCAGAGATGTGAAGCAGGCCGTCGGTTGATTTCGGATCCTCCTCGCGAGCTTCCTCTACGGCGCGTTCCAGGTCGAAATCGGATTTGTAGAGCGGCTCGGACGTCTGATCCAGCTCGTCAATCGGCGTCATGATCCTCCGCCTCTAAATCCACGCTGACCTTTTCCCCGCAGTCTGGACACTCAACGCAGTGATCGTCAGGGGAAAGCATGGAAGTCTGACAGTAAAAATGCAGGCCGCAGGACGGGCAGGCGACTTCCGTGTAATCGTCTTCAAGAGGCGCTTCGTCTTCGTCGAGTTCTTCGTCGATTCCCAGGCGCGATTCGACGTCGGACAGATCGGCGTCGAGCTCGCCGCAGATCGAATAGAGGTCGTCAGCCGCGCTCTGCTGCTCCTCCAGCTGCTTTTTCAGCGCGTCGTTCTCGTCCGCCAACGCATCCAGCGCGTCGACAACGGCATTAAAGAGAGAAAGCGCGAGCTTGTCTTCCGGCTTGCCGGCGTCGAGAAGTCCTTTAATGTAGGCAATCTTTTCACGTGCGCTCATTGCCGATCTCTCCTTTATGAAAAACAAGGTCCGAAACAGTCTTTCCGTACAGGCTGAAAGACGCAGTTTCCTCTTCAATTACAATTTACAATGTTCCACGTGGAACAATTCGATTATTTTTTCACTCGTTCAACGTATTCGCCGGTCCGTGTATCGACGACGACGCTCTCGCCGTTCATGACGAACATCGGCACCGTGATGACCAGGCCGGTCTCCATCGTGGCCGGTTTGCCGCCGCCGGCGGCCGTGTCGCCCTTGAAGTTGGGCTGCGTGTCGACGATCTTCAGCACCACGCTGTTGGGCAGCGTGATCCCCATGACCTTGCCCTCGTACATGTCGAGACTGACCTCGAGATTGTCCGTCAGATAATTGAGCGCCGGACCAAGAGCCTCCTTGGTCAGATAAACTTCCTCGTAACTTTCCATATCCATGAAGACGTAGTGATCGCCGTCTTTGTAGCTGTATTGAGCGGGTTTCTCGTCAAAGACGATGCGTTCGAATTTATCGTTGCCGGACACAAAGCTGTTTTCGGAAATGCTGCCCGTATCGAGGTTGCGCAGTTTGCACTTGAGCACGGCGCCGCCGCGCCCCTTCATGTGATGCTGACAGTCCACCACTTCCCACAAACCGTCCTGCCATTTCAATTTCATGCCAGGGTAAAACTTACTTGTATCGACAATATCGGCCATGTATCACGTAACCTCCCGAGAATCTGTTTCTCTGCCGCAAATGCAGACAGCCATGACGTTTAATTTTAATGTGTTTTCACTTCATTTGCAAGGTCCGGAATTTGCGTTTGTCGTCGTTCTCGATCACGCCGCTCATAAGCTCCGCCAGCTAAAGCGCGCGAAACGCTCCGGGGCTGCCCGCAAAAGGAAAGCGGGCCCGTGGAAGCGCGCAGGCCCGCTTTGGAGCGCCCATGGAGGCGCAACGTTATGGAAAAATAAAAAAAATACCGCACAACGGCACGTTCGCCCGGCGCCAAAAGAACCGCGTCGCGCCGAAAGCGTCGGAGGGCAAGATCGAAGCGGCGGCGCCCGCGCGGCTTCGCCCCGAAACCGGCGGCGGAACTTTTTGCGCGCGGCGCCCCACGCCGATTATTTCAGCACAGGAGATCGCTTAGACCCGGCCGCCGCCACGCAACGCCGCGGCGGGAGCCGCCGCTGGCCGGTCAGTGGCCGCAGCCGTCGTGGCCGCCGTTGTCCTTGTTTTCCCGCTTCGCGTCGCTGGCGGATTCCGCGGCGCGCTTGACGGCTTTTGCCCCTTTGCGCCCGGGGGCCTTGGGATCCTCACAAGCGTCAAGCATATCCTCATAACTTTGCACCCAGCCTATACCATCGACGACTGCTTTTATCGCCTCGGTCTTCGAGGATATGGTTACCGCTCCTTGGATCACGTTTACGGCATTGACTGCCACGGTTATCTTTTTAAAATCCTTCCGTTCAGTGCTGCGATTTTTATCAGTCGCGACATCGACAAAACCCAGAATCGAATCACCCGCCGCTAACCCACTCCCAACCACCCCAATGGTAGAGGTAAAGAGTCCAGCAGCCGCGCTTCCAGACGCTGCGAGCCCCGCAGCCGGGAAACTGAGGAAGAAAAGAGCGGCGCCTGCGACAGCAGCGGTTCCGGCCGCAGCCACCTCGCCGGCTCTGGCAACGTAGCCAAGAGTACCAGAAATGGCTGCGTCCAGCCGGGCGTCCGCCATTTCTGCTTTTATCCGGTCTTTTCGGGCCTGGGGATGTTTGGCCTCCATTTCCTGCTGCCGTTTCTTTTCCTCCTTGCGGAGCCTGTCGATCTCGGCGGCCGACATGTTGATATCCGGAGTGCCGTCCGCGATGCTGTTGAGTCCCGCCTCGATGCCGTCGAGACTGGACAGGTTGAAAGGCGCCGCATGGGCCGGAGTCGCGAACAGGAAGCTCAGCGCCTCGGCCAGCAGCGTCCGCTCCTCTTCGTTCATGAAGGATACGGCCATCCTCTTCGCCACGCGGATGTTGAGGGCGTATCTCTTCGCCGCGGAACTCAGTTCCTTTCTCAGCCGCGTCACCTCGTACGCCATGGCGTCCAGTTCTTCCTGCGAAGGCGTCTTTCTGCCCCGGTGGACGGCGTCGTAGATCCGTTTGCAGTAATACCTGGCGCCCATTTCCGCGTTGACGAACGCCTCGATGTACGCGTCGTGTTCCCTCAGGATCTGCGCGGCGTATTTCTTTGGAATGACGGTTTTCTTCGGCGCCTTTTTCCTCGTTTTCGCGGCGTCTTGCTTCTTCGCGGATTTCTTCGCCGCCGGCGCTTTTTTCGCGGCGGGTACGATTTTCTTCGGCACAGCCGATGCGCCCGTCGCGGCGGCCGCCGCTGGAAAGCCGGAGAATGTCAGCGCGCACATCAAAAGTATCGACGTCAGGGTTTTCGCTCTCTTTCCGATTCTCATCGTGTCATCGCCCTTTCGATTTTCGTCTTTTTTTGCGATCCGCTTTTCAGAAGACCGCAGCGGCTCCGAAACATATCCGCATCGAAAAGTATAACAGAAAAACCTCGTTTCGCACATAAAGAAATATATGCCGAGCCCATTTTCACAGGGCCGTCGACACTTTTGGCGTTGAGCAAGCGTTTTGAACCTTTTTAAGGGTGACGCAAAGACTCCCGCCTGCTGAAAGGACTGAGCGAATACCTATAAAAAGACACGTCACCCGCGCCGGCAGATCTGCAATCCCAGCGCAACGGATCGGAACGTAAGACACGGGAAGCTTTCGAGCCGCTTTTTCAATGAACGGTTACGGCGACGTTTTCACCGCCCGTCGGCAAGGTCGGGGATCTCAAGAATATAGGGGATCAAAATCATCACGACCTGGCTGCGCGTCTTCTTGTCAAGTTTGGCTTTGAAAAGCTCGCCTATCAGAGGGATGCTGCTCAAAATCGGCACAGAAGCGCGCGTGCGCGAGCGGCTTTCCTTGAACAGGCCGCCGATCACGAACGGCTCGCCGTCGCGCACGCGGATCTTCGTTTCGACGGTGCGCGAGTTCGTCTGCGGGATCTGCTCGCCCTGACCGCCGCGGATCCACTGGATCACCTCGCCTGTCGCCAGAGAGACGCTGACGGTGATCATGCCGCCGCGTCCGATCCGGGGCGTCACTTCCAGTTTGGGGCCGACTTCTTCGTCGTCGTAGGTCGGATTCTGCGCGTCGTCGCGCCGCGACACGTATTTCAGTTTTTCCACGAGCTTCACGGTCGCTTTTTCGCCGTCGAGCACGGTCACCGTAGGGTCCGCCAGAACGCGCGCTTTTTTCTGTTCCACCAAAGTGTGAAGGCGAAAATCCAGCATCCGCGTCGCCGTGCCGGCCAGCTGGACGATGCCGCTGCCGATCTGTCCGGGAAGATTGGCGGAAGTGTCCAGATTCCCCAGCGGGCCTTCGGCCGTGCCGGGCTTGTGACCGCTCTGCGCGAATCCCGCCGAGAGCGCGCCGTTCTGGTAACTGCCCCACCACCAGTCGTAAACGGCGTTGAGGGCAGTTTCGAGCTGGTCGCTCGCGTCGTCGTTCACTTCGATGATGCGCGCCTTGAGCATCACCTGCCGTCCCGGTGCGTCGAGCAGGCGGAGCGTTCGCCGCACTTTTTCCTGCTGAAAGGCCGTTCCCGTGACGACGATCAGATTCTGGCGCTCGTCGACCAGCACTCTGTTGGCCGGCGAATTGAGCTCCGCCAGATCTTTCAGCAGGGGCGCGGTCTTCTGCGCCTCCGCATAGGCGACGTGATAGCTCCTGGTCGTCAGGCGCCCCGTCAGCAGGCTCAGCGAATTTTTCGCGCCGACGACGACCGTCCGGCCAACGACGCTGAAGCCGAGATTCTGAGAACGGAGCACGAACTGAAACACTTCCGCAAAGGGGGCCTCGCTGAAGGCCAGCGTCATCCTCGCGTTCTGCGGCACCGAGGCGTCGACGACGATATTCACGTCCGACATCGCGCCGAGAAGGCGGAAGACGTCCGCCAGTTCGCAGTCTTTCAGATTCATGGAGATCTTTTTCGACGAAATGCGCCCGGCGTCTCCGCCTTCCCGCAGAATCGGCGTTTGTTCCCGATCCTGGGCGCGCCCGCCTTTTGCGAAGCGGATCCGCATGCGCCCGCTCCCGGCCCCTCTGACCTCGCCAAGCTGCAAAGGTTCTTCGCAGAAAAGCGTGATCAGCGTGCTGCGATTGGAGTCTTCCACTTTGATATGAGGGACCAGCGGCGTGTCGAGATCGCGCTCGTAGTTCAGGGCCGGGAAGCGCACTCCTTCGAGCGCCAGCGTCAGGGAATTTTCATTTCTGTAAGCCAGTTCGGGGCGTTTCAACGCGTGCCCTTCCAAAGACAACACGATATGCGAATCCCCGGCCTGCTCCGCGTGAAGCGCCCAAAGCCGAGGCTCCTCGCGCGTTCTGGCCGGCAGCTCCGCCGGCAGGAAAAGGGAAAACAGGAACAATGCAAGCGCCGCACAATGCTTCTTCGGATTCATACGCCCCTCCTATTCCAGCGGCACGAAAAATTTTTGTCCGCGCCACTGACAGGTCATGCCCGTCTGCCCGATCGCCAGGATCCTCACGCCGTTCAGCGACTGCCCCGGGACGGCCAGGACCGTCCGCGCCGAACCTTCGACGGCCACGGCCGCCCATTGCCGGCCGCCGGACGAAATGACGCCGCGCAGCGCCAGGAGCGGCCGGTTCAGGATAGCGTCCGACGAAATGTCCTCTTCGCCGTCCCATGACTCTTCCCATGCCGCCGCTCGCTTCAGAACGTCGAGCCGCTGCTGCAAAATCCGTTCCAGCTCGGCACTTCGCGCGACCGGCATCGGTTCCTCGGGAGCCGCCGCCGCGACGGCGATTTTTACGGGATGAAAGAGCCGGCGCTGCCAGAAGGCGGTGGAAATCAACGAAAGGACTGCACAGCCCCAGCAGAGAGCGCCGGCCGCCATCTTGATTTTTCCGGGATTCGCGCTCACGATGCCGTCTCCTTCCGCAAGAAGGAAGACAGCGTCATGTCCACGCCGAACGACTGTTCGCCGCTACGGCGCGCCTCCACGCGGTCGACGCAAAAGAACTCGCGGCGTGCCAGAATTTCGCTCAAAAAGGCGCGGATCCCCTGTCCCCGTGTCCGCAGAGCCACTTCGAGACGCACCGCTCCAAGCCGATCGGGATCCGGCGACAGGGACACGGCGCAGTCGACCTGGGCCGTCAGCGCGCACTGCTCCAGCGCCGCCTTCAATTCTTCGGGCGTGGCTGCCGGAACGATCGGCAGTTTGTCGAAACGGTCCCGTTCTTCCTTCAAAGTAGCGATCAAAGCCGTCAGTTTTTCCGCACGGCCCCTGCTGCGCTCGGCAAGCAGGCGCAGCTCCGCCGTGCGCGTTTTCAGATCGTCCGTGCGGGACACGATCCAACTCTGCGCCCACGCCACGGCAAGCATCAGCGCAACGGCCGCCAGCCCGCGAAAAACCGGCGCCGTCACCGTGAGTTTTTTCATCGTCCCCGCCTCGTTCCTTCCAGACACAGGAGCAGACTTCCGCCGCTCAGAAGCCGGCGCTCGCTGATTCGCAGCGGCGCGTAGGGCAGACGCGCCAGCTTTTCGAGGGCGTGATCCGCGTTCTCGCGGTCGGCGAACAGAATCTCGATCCGACAGCGTTCCCGATCCGCCGTGACGGCTTCCAGCTCCCCCGTCTCCGGCACGGCGCCGGCGAGCGCCGTCAGAATTTCAAGCGCCAGCGCCGAACTTTGCCCTTGCTCGATCATGGCCCCGAGCCGACTGTCGTGCGCTTTAAGATCCCCGCACACTTCGCCCAGACGCGCCGCAGCCGCCGTCGCTTCGCGCTCCGCTTCCCGAACCGCGGCGTACTGTGACCGCAGACGCGGCCACAGCGTCAGCGCGCAGACAAAAAACTGCAAAAAACACAAAAACATCACGGCAAACGCTCCATATTCGCGCAGAAAGCGCTTCCATCCCGGCTCGACGGGCTCGCAGTAAGACGCGGGCAGCAGGTTGAATTCAGTCTTCATGGTCAAACCTCAGCAGCAAACCGACGACGTCGTACCATTCGGAATCGGCCGGAGGCGTGAGAACCGCCGGACAAAGGCCGTCGAAATCGATTTCCCGCGCCGCCGCGTGCAGATCGCCGAGCGGGAGCGCAACCGGCGCGGAGGCGCCTTTTGCGATATAAACCGGCGGCGCGGTCCCGCCGAAGTTTTCGGAAACATAATCCAAGGTCCTGTTTATTTCCGAACAGACCTGCGAACTCCAGGCAAATTCTTCGGCCGAGAGGGCGACGCTGCGAAAAAACAGACCGCTTCCCGCGGAGACGAACGCGCAGTGCAGCGAATCTTCACGTTTCATGACCAACAAGAAATTCTCTTCGGCAATGGCGGAACCGAAAGCGCGCGTCGCGGCGACAATCTGCGGTTCCGCGGCGAAGACGCGGGCCCGCGGACCGCGCAGGCTTTCGAGAAACGGCGCAACCTGCGCCTTCGCGCAGGCCGCGCCCACAAGGCGCAGCCGGCCGTCGTGCGACGGGGAGCTTACCTCGCAGACATCGAACAGGGCTTCGCCGACGTCGAACGGGAAATAATCGGAAAAACACCACGTCATGGAAGCGCGCGCCTCTTCCACATTGGCCGCCGGCAGGGCAAACAGCCGAAAAATGCAGTCGGCCGACGGGATTCCCACGGCAAAAGGAATCCTGCCCCAGCGAAACGCCAATTTCTTGCGCAGAAACGCGCCTAAGGCCGCTCCGTCCGCCAGATGCCCGCGGCTGACCAAACCGTCGGGAAGAGGGATTTTTTCGGCGTTGACGAGCCGCGCCCGCCCGCCTTCCCGCAAAAGTTCGGCGTAGCACGCCCAGCGATCGCGCAGCGCCAGCGCCGCCCCCGCACAGCGCTCAGTCCTCCGTTTCCACAGCATCGTTCCGCTCCTTCCCCGAGCACACCGCTTCAGCGAATCCGCCTGGACAGTCTGACTTCGCGTTTTTCTCCCCGTCCCGGCCAGGTCACCAGGACCGTACAGACGCTCCCCTCCGCCGAAGGCGACAGGTCGACAGAAACGTCAAACGAAGCGAAGCCGCTGGAAAAATTCTCCAATAACTTCTCCGGCGAAGGGACCTTCCCCCACGCCTCCACTTCCTCGACGCACGAGAGCGCCCCCCGCCAGCCTTCCTGACGACGGCGAAGCTCAACGGCGGCGTGCAAATTTTCCGTAAAGGTAGAGGCCAGCAGAGGCAGAAAAACAGCCGCAAGCGCCGCAGCGATCAGGCACTCGACCAGCAGAAAACCCTTTTTCATCGCGCGCCTCATCATGAAAATGACCGCACCGCCTGCAAAACCGGCAGAAAGATCGCCGCGACGACGAGCGCGGCCGCCAGCCCGACGGCGATGATCAACAGCGGTTCGAGGACGGACGTCAGCCGCTTGATTCCCTCGTCGAACGCCCTTTCATGCCACTCTGCGGCCCGCAGCAACATTTCATCCATTTTTCCGGTTTGCTCTCCCGCCGCGATCAGCGTCGCCGTCACCGGCTGCAACAGAGCCAGTTCCCGGGCCCGCGCCGCCAGGCCGGCTCCCCGGGAAGCGGCGCCATGAAGCTCCATCAGCGTGCGGGCCATCGCGGCGTTGCGAGAAGTTTCCGCGCTGAGTTCAAGCGAACGCAGCAGCGGCACGCCAGATTTCAGCAACAGCCCCAGACTGCGCAGCGAACGCGCCAGCGCCGCCTTCGCCCGCAGCGCGCCGACGACGGGGACTTTCAGCCGCAGACGGTCGATCGCCAGACGCGCCCCGGGCACTCGGCGCAGTCCCCAGATTGCGCCGGCGGCGGCAGCCAGACCGGCAAGCAGGAAAGACAGGATCAGCGGAAGGTGTCCGCTCACGTAAAAGAGTTTGGCTGTCAGCGCCGGCATGGGAATTTTCAAACGCGCGAAAACTTCGTGGAACTTCGGCAGAACGAAACCGAACATGACCAGAAGCACCGCAAGAGAGAAGAACAACACCAGCGCCGGATAGGTCAGCGCGGAAAAAATTTGGGAGCGCAGCCGCTCACGGCGCTCATACCGCTCCGCCACAAGCTCCAGCGATTCGGAAAGCCGCCCGGTCTCTTCGCCGACAGAGAGCATCATCTGGTCGACCGGCTCACAAAAACGGCAGTCTCTCATCGCCCGGCTCATGGCTTGTCCGCCGTTGATTCCCCGGCACACCCGCCGGATCTTTTCGATCATCGGAAAGCAGCGGCTCGTCTCCGCAAGCCGCTGCAGGGAAATGCCCAGCGGAATTCCCGCCGCGGTAAAAAGCGCCAGCTCCCGGAAAAACAACGCTTTCTGCAACAGCGGGATCGTGCCGATGGCGCGCAGTTTACGCCAGAGCGACGCCGCGGGCTGCGCCGCTTTTTCCGAAGCGCCGGCTTCGATCGCAAGCGGCAGCAGGCCCTGCCGGCGCAAAATCCGCGCCGCTTCCCGCGCGTTCGCGCATTCGACCACGCCCGTTCGCAGCTCTCCGGCGGAAGACCGGGCTCGATAGGAGAATTTCATGGCAGCATCAACCGGCCGCCCAGAAGACGCTTCATCTCTTCGCCGTCAAACGCGCCGGCAAGGGCGGCTTCCGGCGCAATGCGTTTCTGCTCGACGAGCCGCAGCAAAGACTGCTCCATCGTGTGCATGCCGTCGCGCTGCGACGTTTGCAGTATCGTCTTCAGCTGCGCCGTGCGCGACTCGCGGATCGCGCTTCGCACCGCCGCCGTGCCGACGAGCATTTCCGTGGCCAGACAGCGGCCGCCCGCGCGCTGCGGAACCAGCCGCATCGCGCACACGCCCGCCAGCGAAAGCGCTGTCTGCGCTCTGATCTGCGCCTGCTGCGCCGCTGGAAAAACGTCGATGATGCGTTCAACGGCCTGAGGCGCGTCCGGCGCGTGCAGCGTCGCCAGCACCAGATGTCCGGTCTCGGCGGCCGTGATGGCGGCGGAAATCGTCTCGCCGTCGCGCATTTCCCCGATTTCAATCACGTCGGGATCCTGCCTCAAAGCGTCCCGCAGTCCGGCCGCGAAGCTCGGACAGTCACGGCCGATCTGACGCTGGTGGAGCAGCGCCCGCTTGCAGTCATGCACGAATTCAACGGGATCTTCCAGCGTCACGATGTGGATGTGGCACGTTCCGTTAAGCCAGTCGACCAGAGAAGCCAGCGCCGTGCTCTTGCCGCTCCCGGACGGTCCGGTGAACAGCAGGAGGCCGCGTCCTTTCGCGCAAAGTTCTTTCAAAACCGCCGGCAAACCACACTGTTCCGGCGTCGGGATCCGAGCGGCAATCAACCTCACCGCCGCCGCAGGCTGTCCTCTGCTCCAGAAACAGCTGAGACGGAATCTCCTCGGCGCGGCGGGAACGCCAAATTCATGCGCGGCGCTGATGCTTTTATTCAGTTCCCAGTCGTTCCATTCCGCCGCGGACAGCATTCGCCTGATGGACGCCAACAGCCATTCCCGGCCAACCACGTCGCGGCCGCTGTCCTCGAGCCGGCCGTCGATACGGAACAACGGCGCGCGCCCGCAGGAAAGATGAACGTCGCTGGCCCCGCATTCCACCGCTTCGTCAAACAAAGCCCACAGATCAGATCCCGGCATGGCAATCACCTCACATCGATGGCGCCGAAAACTTCTTCGTAACTCGTCACGCCGGCCAGCGCTTTGGCGATGCCGCTGCGTTCCAGCGTTCTCATGCCCTTGCGGACAGCCGCCTCGCGCAGCGTGGAAACACTTTCCTCGCGCGCGATCAGAGCGGAAATTTCTTCGTCGACAGCCAGCACCTCGAAAATCGCCGTCCGTCCCGCATATCCCCGGCCGTCGCACAGCGGGCAGCCCACGGGCCGGTAAAAAACGCTCCCGTGCGGAAGCCCCAGGCGCTCGCATTCGCGCTCCGGCAGCGCATACGGCTGCCGGCAATGAGGGCAGAGTTTGCGAACCAAGCGCTGAGCCATCACGCCGCGCAGCGCCGAGGCCACGAGAAAGGCGGGCGCACCCATGTCGATCAGGCGCAGCGCCGCGCTGGCGGCATCGTTGGTGTGCAGCGTGCTCAGGACGACGTGGCCGGTCAAGGCGGCGCGGACGGCGAGCAGCGCCGTTTCGCCGTCGCGGATCTCGCCCAGCATGACGATGTCGGGATCCTGGCGCAGAATGGAACGCAGCGCCGCAGCGAAACTCAGCCCGCTGCGCTCGTTGACCTGCACCTGCGTGACGCCGGGAATGTCGTACTCCACGGGATCTTCCACGGTCACGGCGTTGAACTCGGCGAGGTTCAGCCGTTCCAGCATGGCGTACAGCGTCGTGGTCTTGCCGCTGCCGGTGGGGCCGGTGTTGAGGACGATGCCGTTGGGAACGTTCAGCAGATTCTTGATCCGTGCCAGCTCTGCGGCCTCGCATCCCAACCCTTCAAGCCCGCGCAGCGCCCGTTCGCGGTCAAGGATGCGCAGGACCGCCTTCTCCCCGCGAACGGACGGAAGCGTAGAAATGCGGAAATCCACTTTGCGCCCTTCCACGTCCCGTAACATGCGGCCATCCTGAGGAAGACGGCTCTCGGCGATGTCCATTCCGGCCATGATCTTGACGCGCGCCGTCACGGCCCGGTGGATTCCCGACGGAAAACGGACTGCGTCCACAAGCCGGCCGTCGATGCGGAAACGGACTCGCGACTCTTTTTCGCCCGGTTCGATGTGAATGTCGGAGGCACGTTCGCCGATCGCCTGAGCGACCATGCTCTCCACGATCTGGGAAACCGGCGAGGCATCGTCCAGCCGTTCCGACGCCGCTTCGTCGTTCCTCTCGTCGTGCAGGTAATCCGCGGAGAGGCGGGCGATGCGTCCGGAAAATTGATAGGCGCGGCGGATTTCGGCCGCAAGATCGGGAACGCTCGAAGGGATCAGCTCCACCCGCCGACGGGCCAGTGCCTGCAGTTCATCGGCGCAGGGCAGGCTCCGCGGCTCTTCCGCCATGACGTGCAGATGGCCGTCGGGAGCGATCGTCAGCGGCAGGACGCGAAGCCGCGCCGCCGTTTCGAACGAGATCAGCCGCAGCGCTTCCGGCGCAGGATGCAGCCTGGCCAGCGCCACGCGGGACGGCGGCAGAGCGCCGCTCTCGCTGAGCATCATAGACGTCATCTCCTTACCTGTAGAGCGTGTAATAGATTCCCGACGACGGCGCCGGCAGAACCGACGAGACGGGAACGGCAGTTGGTCCGTCCGCGCCGTTTTCCAGCACCACGACTTTGCCGTCCCGGACCGCCAGACCGGCCGCCTTGTGGGAAAGCGTTTCCGCAGCCGCGAGCCTGCCGGGCGTCAGATCGACAACCTGCAAAACGCGGCGTTGTTCCTCCCGCCCCAAGAGGTAGAGCAGCCCGTCATAAAAAAGCGCGCTGACGACGTCATGAAAACCTTTGAGCTCCAGCCACCAGCCCCAGCCGCTGCCGCGCCAGGGCGCCGCGCTCCAGCGCAGATCTTTCAGAGCCGCCGGCGCGGCCGCGACCAGAGTGTCCGCGCCGTTCTCGCCGACAAAAGCCAGCCACAGCCCGCGGGATACAACGCAAGGGATCGGCGCGAAACGGAAATTCAACTCATCGAAAAGCGTTATCTTTTCCAGATCGATCCGTTCGGAAAACCGAAAGTCTTCCGCCTGGCGCAGAAAAATCTGCACGCCGCCACGGCTGTCGCAGAGCGCCACGCGCTGCAAACTTGCGGATGAGTCGTTCAGTCCCAGCGGCGGCAGGCAAAGTTCCGCGTCGCCGCCCTCGCTTTGTCCCGTCAGTTTCCCGCTCAAAGCGTCGTAGCTCAGCAGCCGCCCCCGCGCGCCGGCGCCGGAAGGCACCAGCAGAGACCACTTTCCGGCAAGGGGAATCGCCAGCGGCGCTGCCGCGGCATGCCCGAGCGGCGCTCGCTCCTCCTTATCCCCGACGCCGCCCCAGCGGAGACAAGCGCCGTTTGCCAGATCCTCGCGCCCCCAAAGAAAAGACGGCGCGAGAGGGTCGGTCACGTCGAGGCAGAAAAGGGCGCGAGCCCCCAGCCCCAAAGTGCCCCACAGCAAAATGCGTTCCCGCGAGGAGACGTTCACCCGCTCCGCCGTCAAACCGCCGGCCGCCAGCCAGGGCAGCTCCGTCAGCGATTTTGCCCGCACCAGGGCCTCTGCCCGCGTTCTCCAGCAGAGCTGCGGCGGCGCAAAAGCCCAGCGTTCTTTCCCCGTCGCCGCGTCAAAGGCGCATATCAGCCCGTCGTCAGTCTGAACGTACAGGGAATTTTCCGCGTCAACCATGGCCGCCGGAAACGGCGCGCCAAGCGCCGTCTCCCGCAGCCGTGCGCGCCATTCGGCCCAGAGCGTTTCATCCACGCCGAAGTACCCTCCCGCCGCGGGATCATAACCGCCAAGCGGGCGCAACTCCCCCGCCGACGGTCCGTCGTCCCCGCACGGCACGATAAGTACCCGACGCGAAGCCCCGACGGACGACTCCCAGATGATCCGTTCCGTTCCAAACGCGTCGCCGAAGAGACGCTTTTGTATCTTGCCCTCGTCGCCGCAGGGGCTTGGGCGTTCCCGCCGCAGCGGCACGTAACCGCCGCGGCGCCCGTTCGCTTGGAAGAGCAAAGGCGTCCCCGTCAGTTCCCATTCCGAATTCCGCGAGAAGCTGGAAAGTTCCCGCAGTTTTATCGGCAACGCCGGCACCTCGGCCCGCAGGCTTTCCGCCGAAAACAAAACCAGAAGCACAAGAAACCCCGGCCACATCATCGTTCCACCAGGACAACCCGTTCGAGCGTTACGGCATGAAGCGCGTCCGCCGCCGGCGAACGAGGACGCGCCGTGACCACAATGCGCCAGGCGCCTTTTTGAAAAAGCGGGCGTCCCGCCTGCCCCGTCTGAAGCTGCGTATATGACTGACGAAAAACCAGCGGCGAATCGCCCTCCGACCACAAACCGCCCAACGAGGGCGGATACGCGGCAACCCTTGAATTCCCATTCAAAAAGGGAGAAACGGTAAAAAGGCACCATTGAACGCGGCTCTCCACCTCCGCGTCGGCCGTGGAGAACCGCCCGATTTCCGCCGGCACGGCGATCTCCAGTTGTTCCGGGCCGATCGTGGGTGAAATCGACATCACCCCGTATCCTCCGCGCGGATTTTCCGGTTTACGCTGAAAAAGCCACCTCGTGGCGCGTTCAAGCGCGTCCCGCGCCGCCGTGTCGAGCTTCGGCTGCAGGATGGAATCGTCGGCGCTCCGTTGCAGCCAGTGCCAGCGCGCGTACTCCAGCGCCAGCATTCCGACCAGGGCCGAGACCACGATCAGCAGGATCGCCAGAGCGCTGCCCCGTCGCTTCAGAGCCCGAGCTTCCATGTCCGCGAGACCTCCAGCATCTTTTCTCCGGCAGCGAACTGCACTCTGACGCTGAGCAGACGCCTGTCTTCGTCAAAACGAAACCCGAGCGCCTGCACGTCATGAAACACCGGCTGCTCATGACTGCCGTCATGATAATCGACATAGACCGTTCCATTTTTAACGAAAACCGTCATCGCCAAAAGCCGGCAGACCGGAGTTCCCCACGGCACGGCAAGGGATTCCCGCGCCGTCACCGTCGGGGATTCGCTGGCCGCTTCGCGGACGAGCCGCACCGGCACCTCCGTCCCCGGGAACAAAAGCCAGCTGACCGACAGCCTGGCGTCCACCGTGTTCTCCTCCTTGACGGCGCCGGAAAACAAACTTTTCACCGAAACGTTCGCTTCCGCTTGGAGCTCTTTCAGCAAGATATTCCCCGTCGGCGTGCAGGAGACGAGACGGAGCGTGTTCCCCCAGTCGGCGCCGGTGGAACGGAAACCGTACCCGCCAACGGAGTCGCCGACGGAAACGCTTTTCTGCCAGAGCGACCAGGCCGGCATGGAGTACAGCGGCAACGGCGGCGAAAACAGATCCGTCTGCCAACGTTCGGGCAGTCCGACGCCGCAATGCTTCGCCGGAGTTTCCAGAAAAGCGAAAACGCGTTCCACACTGCTCCAGCCGGGCGCTGAGACATAATCCTCACTGCGGTGGAAGGACTCAACGGCATTCTGCATGACGAAAAGAGCGCCGCCGCTCAGCAAAACAAAAAGAGGAAGCGCTGTCATAACCTCGACAAGCGTCATTCCTCTTCTTCGTTTGCGTTTTCCGCTTCGCATCGCGCCGTTCCCCCGAGCATTCGACGAAATTTCACGACCTCCATATAGAACACTAAATAAAGCGTTTTCATTGTATCAGAGCCCACGGCGCGGAACAAGGCACAATTTTTTCCGATCATGAAATGCACGAAAAATACAATTTCCGTTCCAGACGCGACGCGTATGCCCAGGCGCGCCTCGACACGCCCCAAAAGCCGGACGATCGCTGGCCATCGCGCTCTTTGAATTGCCCGCAAGATGCTGGAACGGTGAATAACATCACGGCAGATTCCGCTTCAACGTGACTGCCGTCTTTGGGGACGGATCCTACGCAAAAAGCTCTTCTTTGCGGGCAAGGATTTCCACGCCGCCCTGACAGGCTGGGCAAAAACAATATTTGCCGCCGGACGCTTTGACCTTCTTGCCCTGTTCCGTCATCTGGGCGACCGTTTCCGCGCCCAAAAAATCCACGGCCGCCTGACTTTTCAGGAACTCCATCGTCGCGTCGATGCTCTGCACGTCCTCTTCCAGTTCCTTCACGAGCCTTTCCGCCGCTTCCTTCTGCTGGGGCGTGCCGACCGCGTCGAGCCATTCCTCCCCCGCGGCCTTCAATTCGGCGCAGCAGCTTCCGGCCGCAACAACTTCTTTCACTTTGGCGATCATCGCATTTTTGCTCATTCTCATCCCATCCTTTCGTTACGAGAGCTTCAATTGCCGTTTTTATTATATCACGATGCGTTCAGGATATTTTCCAGCTCGAGAATCCTCGCTACATTCTTACAAGAATACAACTTGCGGAAGCGGACTGTCCGTGTTATCATTCTACCGTTCATCGTTGTGCCCATGCCTGAGTGGCGGAATCGGTAGACGCAGGGGACTCAAAATCCCCCGTGGGCGACCACATGAGGGTTCGAGTCCCTCCTTAGGCACCAATTGAAGCAAACGCGCCTATTGCAAGGGGGCGCTTGTGTATATTAAAATGGCGTCATGCTTACAGGGTTGCCTGAAAAAGGCGTAAATCCCCCGAGGTTGGATTGGGACCATGGCGCTGAAATGGCCTCGCGCAGGCGAGGCTTAAGAGCTTTCCATGCGACTGCATGGAAGGCTCTTTTTTTGTCCCCCTTCCTGTGTAATTTTTCATATTACCATAAAGGGGCAATTTTGTGGATTGCCTCTATATCTAGCGTTTTAATGCTGGCGATAACCGCACAAATGGGGTAAAATACACACAGAGACAGGAGGTGATCCGAAATACTTACAGTGGTCAGATTCGAGAGACTGAGGCGCGACGTGTCGGTGAAAGACCTGACGGCACGGGCCGGGGGCGATGTGGGAAGATACCGAAATTTTGAGAGGGGCGATAAATACAGGAAGCTTAACGATGTAGAACTTGAGGGCGTGGCGGAGTGCCTGCGCATTCCCCGCGAGATGTTCGCCGACGCCAAGGGCGCGCCGCGCATGATGGCGTAAAAAAAAAAGAAAGACCGTTCGCCGGGCGCGGTTCCGGGAACGGTCGTAAGACTGGAGATGAATTGATTTTGTACTCTGATTATAGCACAACGAAAGATCTCGAAGAAAGCAGTTATGACTGCATAGAAATTGAACTTACGGAAAAAGAGATGCGGGGCGAGGAGGGCATTAAAAAAGCCCTTCGTGTATGGGTGGCAAAGAAGTGGGTCGAAAACGGCATAACTCCGAACTTGGATGGCTATGACAATGCGTTGGAACGGGCAACGCAGGCGGCGTTTGACGCCCTCCGCGCCGCCGATGCACGACAGACGGGGGGAGTGAGCGAAACAAGCGGAACGTCCCTGCTCTTTGACATTCACGAAGCCTTGACACAAGCAGCAGGACGTGTCAGGCGTGCGCGCATCAGGGCATATAAGTACACGCGTCCTGTGCGCCGCCGCGAAAGAAGAAGTTCCAGCCGTTCTCGTTCTTCCTTCGTGGCCGCGCCTTCCCATGCCGGCTCTGATTCTGGCGGCGACGACGGCGGTTCAGACGATGGAGACGGACAATCTGATTCGCATCATGTAGGCACCGGCCACGAGGCCCGTGTCAATGTTGTTGTAGACTCTCAACAGAATAAAAGTATCGAGGAGCCGGGCATTGCCGCGCGGAGTGACGCGCTGGCGGTGGCTGGATTTTTTGTACCCTTTGAACGGGCGGAGGTGGCGGCATGACGGCGCAGAAAGACAGAGGGAACATCAAGATGCAGAACACGCAACGCCGGATCGTGCTGGCCACACTGCTCCAAGGCGAAGTGTTTGACCGCGAGCATGTCTTCTCCTGCGGCAAGGTATACGAGCTGGCCGCGCGAATCTGCGAACTGCGGAAGGCGGGCTGGCCAATCCTGACCGTGAAACACGAGGACTGGAAGCTGGCCAAGTATATGCTGATCGGCGCGAGGAAGGAGGCGGCGGGCGATGACTAGTTCAGAGGGACATAAACGCTGCCTGGTTCGAGGAACACGTCGAGCCTCGAGTCGAGAAACTGACACGAAGCGGCAGCGACGAGCTGCTTATGTGCTCGCCGCTGCGGGAAGACCATAATCCTTCCTTCTCAGTCAACCTAGAAAAGGGGTGCTGGAACGATTTCGCAACGGGCGAGAGCGGCACGCTGACGGAGCTAGCCGACCGTCTGGGCGTTCCCGCGCCGGAATATGCGGGCGGTGAAACTTCTTCCTCGAGGAAAGAGCAGGACACCAAGGCCGCAGCGGCGGAGAGGAAAAAGGTCGAGGCGGCCCGTGCCGTGTGGGAGATGGCGACGGAAGACGAAGTACCAGCCCATGAGTACCTGAAGGCCAAGCAGGTGGATGCAACGGGCCTCAATCTGCGCAGACTTTCTCTTAGCGGCCCCGCTTTGCCGGAGCCGTACCAGAAGATCCCTCGCCGCGGGCAGCTGGTCGTTCCCGTATATGACGCGAAGACAGGTCAGCTTGTCGGCGTAGAACTGATCGACTGTTTCAAGACCGACGGCAAATGGGGCAAGCGCGACCTTGGCGTCAAGGAAGCCGGGTACTGGGAAGCCGGAACGTGCTCCGGGAAAGACGCGCCGATCGTCTTCTGCGAGGGCATGGCCACAGCGGCAACGGTAAAGCGCTTCGTGAGCGACTCTGCACGCGTGATCTGTTGCTTCGGAGCGGGGAACGTTCCTGTTGTGGCGGCGGCGTTTCATGCGCGGTTCCCCGGCAGGGAGATCGTCATCGCCGCGGATGCGGGTGAAGCCGGAGAGAATGCTTATAACGAGGTACGGCTGGGCGAGGCGAAAAAGTGCGGGCGGGGGCATGAGAATGACGTCCTGCGCCCCGCCATTCCCGACGCCTTGAAGGCTATTCCCAAGGGGGAGAACAATGCTGACTGGAACGACGTTGTTCTCGCCAAGGGCTTCGAGGCCGCCCGCACGGAGTTTGAGAAGCGCCTGAAGCTGTCGCGGATGCTGCGCGATATGCAGGCTTCGGCCTGCTCCACTCCAAAAGTGAAGTTCTTTACTACGTCCGAGTTGATGGCCATGCGCTTTGAGGATGAGAGGTGGGCGGTCGAGGGGCTTGTCCCTTCGGGGCTGACCGTGCTCGCCTCGATTGCCAAGAAGGGCAAGAGTTGGCTTTGCTTGCAAATGGGGGCGGCGGTCGCGGCTGGAAAGCCCTTCCTTGGCATGAAGACGACGCAGGGGGCTGTACTCTATGCGGCCCTGGAAGACACTCAGGCACGGTTGAAAGAGCGGCTCCAACTGCTCTACCCTATGGGTGGCGTCCCCTCTGTCATGAGCTTCACGACGACCTTCCCACGCCTCGACGCCGGAGGGCTTAAGCAACTGCTGGAATGGGTCGTTGAAAATAGCCCTTCGCTCGTAGTTATCGACGTCTGGAACAAAGTGAAGCCCGCGGGCACGGACAAAAGTCTGAACGCCTACGAAGCCGACTATAAGGCTGTGGGGCCGCTGAAGGCTCTGGCCGATGCGACGGACACGCCGATCCTTCTCGTCCACCACCTGAAAAAAGGCAGCGCGGCAAGCGGCGAGATGCTGGAAGGGCTGTCCGGTTCCATGGGGCTACCGAGCGCGGCGGATGCGATCCTCACCCTGAAGCGCGAAGGGCAGAACGAAACGGCAATAATCGAGCGGACGGGGCGAGATCTGGACTGTACCGACGACATTCCCATCCGTTGGACGAAGCCCGCGGGCTGGCGTCTCTTCACGCCGGAGGAGATCTACAAAGAGCGCCGCGAGAAGGAAAACGGCACGGCACGGGCCATCTTCGACGCTCTGAAGGAAAGCGGCGCGCCGATGTCGCCCAAGCAGATCGCGGAAGCGGCGGGAATTTCTCAGCAAAACGTCCGGATGTACGTTAAGCGCCTTAAAGATGCGGGGCAGCTCCATCGGTTCAGCAACGGCAGGTATTACCTCGCAAAAGAAGCAGTCCCGTGCCACGAAGAAAAAGAAGATCCCCCTATAAATAATAATCCCTCTCTCTTTTCTGTTACGCCTGTTACGGGTGTTACGCCTGTTACGCCTGTTACGCCTGTTACGGTTGGGCAAGAACGGGGTTGTTACGCTTCTGTTACGCCTGTTGTTACGCCTATCCGAAGCAGTGATACCAATGGTTTAGGCGAAAAACGTAACAGCGTAACAGGCGTAACAGACACTCCTGGTTGTTTAAGCAAGTACGAAGAAACGGGCGAGATCCGCGACGATTCCCCCGATGAGGGTTTTTCTCTTCGAGGCAATGCTTCTTATGAATGTCCTGAAGGCTATATTCCTGCTAATCAGGAGGTCACGATATGAGCACGCAGGGCGAAATGTCCAGGAACGGCTTGCACGTGATCCCGATCGCCATGCTTCACGGCGTGGCGGCATACCCCGACGGCAAGGACGGCCTGACGGCAAAGACCATGTTCAAGCCCCTTGCCCCCGACGGGATAGCGTACCTGAAGCGGCACAAGGCGGAAATCATCGAAGCCTACAAGGAACATTCAACCGACGAAATCATGAGCGTCTTCCTGCGGACGTATTCACCGGAAGACCGGGCGGAGATGATCGACGAATACCGGGAACGTGTGGCCATTATGACGGAAGGGCGGCCCGTGACGCTGGCCAATCAGGTTCAGGCATGGGCGGTCGTGATCGGCTCGATCCTCGATGGAACGGAAGCGTGTAAGTCCTGGCCGGACGAACCATGCCAAGAAAAAGGACAGGCAGAATAAAAGGGAGTCCTGCCAGCGCAGGGAGTCTTCATTATGGAAACTTGAGACTGGAAAGGCGAAGGGCCATTTTAGAGCTATTTTAAGAAGGAGACAGAACAATGATCATGAAATCCAAAGAGGCAGAGCGCAAAATGTGCCCGTTGCGGACGAGGGAGTCTATCGCCACCTGCCACGGCAAATATTGTGCCTTGTGGGAATGGTTCGACGAAGCGGAAGAAACGGGATATTGCGGTCTGACTTGTCCCGTGACGTTGACACAGCAAGGGCCATTTTAGGGCCATTTGGCGATTTACGAGGGAGGCGCGCATGAGAATAGCGTATAGGCTGGCGCATGCCATTGATTTTCTTGTGCGCAAAGTACCGGGCGGTATCGCCGCCTTGCAGGGGAAGATGCATCGTCCGACAGATGAAGAGATACGCAAAGCCCTGGAATCGGAATGCGAAATCGGCGATCTGGTTCATGTGTCGCGTTCTTTGGATGTGGACGCCCTGCACAGAAAAGCTGCCCGGTTCCTTTCCTTCGAGGCCGATTTAAACGCAGTCCCGTGGGCCGTAATCGTGAGTATAGTACAGGGAATGATGAATGATGAAAGCGGCGGCATGGCTCAAGATATGAAAATCTATTTTGAGCACGCCGCCAAAATATACGCTACAGGTTGGATCGGACGCAGTGGCAGCGTTTCTATCCTCGACTCCATGGTGAAAAAATACGGCGTCTCCAAACAAACTATAACGAGACGGGCCGCTAAGATGCCGGAAGTAATCGCCCGCCTTGCTCTGAGCGGCATTTACTGCGAGACAGGCCGAGTTTAATTTAACACTTTAACACTAAAAAAGGAGAAAAACGGGCGTTCGACAAGAGTCTACATGAATCGAATAACTGCAAACACTGATTCCATGTACTGTTCCGGCAGAAAAATTCCGCTCAAAAAGTTGGCGTTTTGGGCCTCAAAAACTACTTAATCGTGGAAAAAGCGTAAAAAAACAGGGCGCTCCGGCCTGTAGCGGTCGGAACGTCCTTGCGGCTTCTGTGCTGCCTTTATTGTTTTGGCCGTTTGTCCGGGTGGTGCCTGTAGTACAGCTCGTCTTCGTTGTGATCCCAATTAGGGCTATCAGGAGTGAGAGGCGTCGTTATCCCAGTAGCCGTATCAAGCATAAACTGTTCGCCGGTCTTGCCGTCCGTGCGGAAAAAGATATGATCCTGCGCCCAACGATCACGCAACGACATAAGCGCTCACCTCCGTGGGACGCGTTTCCTGCGTTACTTATTCAGGCCGATGCAGTACTCTTTCAATATCTTTAACTTCGACAGTTGGCCACTGGGACATATCCCCCTCCGTTTCTATCAGAAAAAGGCGTGATTCATAAGAGTCAACAACAGTGCCCTCGCGGCCGTCTTTCAAGCGGACGAAATCCAGCTCATGAATTTTCATCATTATTCTCTCTTTCGCGGTCAATCCAATATCTTCAAATACTCCAGCAAACGGGCCTCGAGGCACTCCGCGACCAGACCGGTCATCGGCGCGGGATCGCCGTCTCTGTAGTAGGAATCGAAGGCGGCGTAATAGCGGCGGCGGTCGCTGTATTTCACGTCGATGGGCGGAAAGCCCGCCTGCATGAGCATGAAGTTCAGCAGCAGCCGACCCGTGCGCCCGTTGCCGTCGATGAAGGGGTGGATGCCCTCGAAACGGAGATGGAACAATGATGCCGCCTCGACTGCGTTCTTGTCCGTGGCGGCGAAGTCTTTCAGCAGGGCGGCCATTTCCTCATGGATCAGCAGCGGCTCCGTCGGCGTGTGGAAAGCCCCGGAAATGACGACGGGAACTTTCCGATACTGCCCTTTGTCTTGCGGCCTGTCCATGAGCACGAGGGAATGGATTTCCCGGATGCGCCACTCCGTCAACGGTTCTTTTTCCGAGACGAGCCGCTCGACGCAAGCGAAGGCGTCGCGGTGGCCGATGGCTTCCAGATGGTCTTTCAGCGGCTTCTCGCCGATGGTGATCCCTTCCAGTACAAGCGCCGTTTCCCTGAGCGTAAGCGTGTTGCCCTCGATGGCGTTGGAGTTGTAGGTGTACTCGATCGTGAACTGTTCCCGAAGGCGTTCCAGCTCTCCGGACGTCAAAGGCCGGCAGGCGTCGAGCCTGGCTTTCAGCTCCGCGAGGCGGGAATCGCTAATCATCGGCCCGCGTTCCTTCCTCGCGGCCGGTTTCCGGCTCGTGCTCGATCACGTTCTGGATCGGCGCGCGAAGGGCGGAACAGATGCGGTCGAGCAAATCCATGGAAACATTTTCATTTTTGCCGATACGGGCAAAGCTGGTCGGCCCTGCTTTTACAGTTTTTCTTAGTTCCTCTCTTGTCATGTCTCTGTCGATAAGCAGTTTTAAAAGCGGTTTATAGTTAAACGGCATTCTCTCACATCCTTTCTGGCTATGTATTTTATCATGATTCTACTTAAATAGGAAGAAGCCTTTTTCTATTGAATAGTTTATCTATTGACATCTGTGTTTATCATGGTAGAATATCTACTGAAAAGGGTAGATGACATGCAAGAGAGGTGATGGATTGAAGCACGTCGATTCAGCACAGCGCATTAAAAAGGCCCCTGGAACTGTCCTGAGCTTGGCTGCCAGACAGTAGCAAGGGCAAGGGCTTGAAAAGAAGGCCGTTTGTATTGTAACACAGCGGCTTTCTCTTTGGGGAGAGTGTGAAAGGAGAATGTCCCTATGATGATTCATGGTGTGAAATTGGAAGAGCGTTCATGGTGTTCGCTGGAGATGGTTTTCCCCGACGGGTCTTCCTGTGCTTGGAGCCTTGCTCCACAGTGTTTACGAAAGCCTCGCTCGATGCCCCTAGGTCCCGAAGTCGCAATTGTGCCGTCTGACGCTGATAGGTTCACGGGGCGCTTTGGGGCGAACAGGACGCCAGAAGATAAAGAAATAGATGAAGCGGCCCTTAAGCTTTTATATTCGAGCGTGGCAAGAGCTACCTCGACGGCGAGCTTGATATCAAGCCTTCGGCATGAGCAGAGGAGCAGCCGAAGGCAACCTCCACAAACGTCTCGCAAGGCCCCTAACTTGAACGAAGCAGCATAATCATGCCTGTAAAATAAAGAAGCCCCTACAGCGGGCGGCTGTGAAGGGCTGGCGGTTCATTTGATCTTCCTGAGCGCTCTTTTCCTCGCGGGAACCAATCTCTCCACGGGCGAAGAGAGCGCCTGCTCTTTTCTCAGGTCGTCGGTGGTCAGGTGGATGTAGCGCTGAGTCATCTGCGGCCCGTGATGCCCCATGAGGCGCTGAAGGACTTCGCCGCTCATGCCGGCTCTGAGGTGGAGCGTGCAGGCGGCGTGCCTCAGGTCGTAGGGTCTGAACGTCGTCCCGTCGTTTAAGCAGTATTTCTTGAGACGCTGTCTCCATGAATCTACGCTCAGTCTTTGCCCGCTTTCATTGCAGAAAACCGGCGTGTCGCTCCCCCATTCCGGCGGCCTCGCTCTGAGCAGCTGGCGCAGGGCTGCCGCGGCAGTCGGCGAGAACGGGACGATTCTTTCCTCGCGGGTCCTGGCCGTCTTGTGCGGAATCGTGACCGCGAGGGAAAAGATGTTGAAATGCTCCGGCAAAAGTTGAAGCGCTCGCCGGGACGCGCGGCGGTGTCGAGGGTAAAGAGGATCAGGGCGTAGTCGCGCAGCCCCGCCCATGTGGAACGGTCTGGAAGCGTCAGCAGCTCTTTCACCTTCGCGGCGTCGATGTCGCGAAAATGCCCGCGGTCTTTGCGGCGTTTCAGGCCCCTGAACGGATCGGGTTCCGGCGGCTGTATCCCCTCTTCAACACACCAGCGCCAGAAGGCGTGGACGTAAACCAATCTCTGGTTGTACGTCGCCGGGGCAATGCGCTTGTTGATCCACGAAAGGAAAGCCTCACGCATGGCCGACGGGCCTGACCATGCCTGCGGGTAGTGGCTAAAGAAGTGATTCAGCGTCCATTGATAATCCTCAAGAGTCGCGCAGGCACTTCCCGATGCCTGCTTAAGGATGATGAAATCCGTGATGCTGTCCTGAACCGCCGTCTTCCGAGAAAATACAAGATGAACCGTGTTCTCCGGCATGAAAAACGCTTCCCTTTTTTACGCCATGGAGCAATGCCCCAAAGAAAGTCCCCCGGCATTGGACGTCTTTTATCGGCGTGAACCCTTGCAGTGGCGGAATCGGTAGACGCAGAGGACTCAAAATCCCCCGTGGGCGACCACATGAGGGTTCGAGTCCCTCCTTAGGCACCACGAAAAAACAAAGGACCGTTCGATTTTTTGTCGGACGGTCCTTTTGCTTTTAACGGTCTCACATCACGCCGCGGCTGTAGTGGCCGCGGGTGGTGTTGGGGAGGTTTTGCGGGTTCCTGAGCGCGCCGGAAAGGGCCCGGCGGTACAGATCGGTCAGGCGGCGGATCCCGTCGGGCCGATAGGTCCGGGCGTCGATGCGCAGGCGGGCGACGCCGATTTCCCGCAGCCGCGGCACGAGGTCGAGGGCGCAGAGATCCTGCGAGTTGAGCACGTGCATACGGCCGAACTGGTCGCTCGCCAGGCGGAACGCCGCGCGCGTGCGGTCGCGCAGATAGATTTCCCCGCGGCGGCCGGCGGCGTCTTTTCCCTTGCCGCCGAGGAAGCTGTCGCCGACATTGTACTCCGACACCATCATCTCGACCGGGCCCTGCACGAGACACTCCAGCGGCAGCGGGCTGACGCCGGCCAGATGGCGGATCTGGGGCATGTTCAGCTCGACCGACGGCGTGGCGCCGGCGGCGCCACTCTCGCGCCAGAAGAGCAGGCTCTGGCTGTTGTAGATGTTCAAGCTCATGTCGGCCCACAGGGGGATTTTCAGTTCCATTTCGCGCGCCAGCTGCCAGAGGCCGAGGTTGTGGACGTTGAGCTGGTCGGCGCCGCTGTCTTGGACATGGCGCAAGAATTTTTCGAAAAGACGCAGCTGCGGTTCCGCGACGATGCGCGGCGTGCCGAGCGCGGCGCGCCTGCCGGCGGCGTGGATCAGTTCGACCGCGGCGGCGCAGTCGGAAAAGCCGGCGTCTCTACCGCAATAGCGGTCGCCGCCGAAGATCACCCAGTCGGCGCCGCCGTCGAGCGCCGCCCGCACGCCGTCGAGCCGATCGGTCCACACGGAAAGCCGCGTTTTCTCCGCGGGGCGCGCGGCGGCCAATTTTTTCAGAGCGGCATTTTCCCGTTCGAGCTGCGCCGAAGCCGCGGCGTTCTCCACGGGGCGGCGCGGCGGCAGAAAATCGTCGAGCCGCGCCCGATCCAGCGCTTCGCAGGCCTGGCGGCGGGCCTCGTTGATCTCGCCGACGGGGACCATCAGTTCACCTTCGAGCGCCAGTTCCAGTCCGTTCAGAACGTATTCCGTCGCGCCGAGGCGCTCGAGCTGGCGGCGCAGCGACGCTTCGTCCAGAGGGCGCGTGCGGGCCGCTTCGGCGAGGAAGCTTGTGCGCCCCGTTCCCGTGTGCCCTTCGCCGTCGCTGAATTCGACTTCCAGCGGACGCCCGACGGCCACCGAAACTCTGGCGTTCACGGGCACGCGCCGTTTGTTCTTTTCGCCGTAGAATGTCGCGGCGTACTCGATCAGTTTTTTGTCCAGCGTGCGGAACACGGGCGCGTCCCGGCGCACGCCGGGCGGCACGTCGATCTCGGCCAGAGAACCGGCCGGAGCGCGCTCGACCGTGCACCCACCGACGGTCAGAGAAGCCACGGTCGTACCGGCGCCGCTTTCGCCTGTGCCCGCGAACTCGAGCCCGTCGCCGCGGCGCAGTTCCTTCTCCAGCCTGATTGTGGCGCGGTCGCGCCCCAAGGATTCGACGCGGCCGACGATCACGCCGCGGTTGTCGGGGCGGGAATCGCTGATCATCTTCCGTCCCGGGCGTCCCGTCAGGTACGCCGTCGTAAAGCCGCGGTTGAAGATCTGTTCGACGTTGGCGCGGTCGCGTTCCGGCACGCGGTAGTCCCCCGTCAGATAACTGTCGATGGCGCGGCGGTACGCGTCGACAACCGCGGCCACGTACTCGGGCCGTTTCATGCGACCTTCGATCTTGAAGGAACAGACGCCGGCTTCGATCATCTGCGGCAGCACGTCGAGCGTGTTCAGGTCGCGGGGGCTGAGCAGATACGCGCCGGCGGAACCGCGCAGGAGATTTTCTCCGCTGTCGCCTATCAGCGTATACGGCATGCGGCAGGGCTGAGCGCAGCGGCCGCGGTTGCCGCTGCGTCCGCCGATCAGACTGCTCATCAGGCACTGGCCGGAATAACAGACGCACAGCGCGCCGTGGATGAACGCTTCGATCTCGATGTCTTCGGCCGCGGCGGCCCGGAGATCGGCGATCGAAAGCTCGCGGGCCGGCACGGCGCGAACCATGCCGCAGTCCGCGGCGAAGCGGACGCCGGCCGCATTGGTGATCGTCATCTGCGTGCTGGCGTGCCGCGGCAGTTCCGGCGCGACGAGACGGGCCAGACGCAAAACGCCGAGGTCCTGCACGATGATGGCGTCCACGCCGGCGTTGCTCAGAAAAGCCAGGTAATCCGCCAGCTCGCGCATCTCCCGATCGTCCGCGAGCGTGTTCACCGCCACGAACAGGCGCACGCCGTGCAAATGCGCAAAACGCACGGCACGGCTCAGCTCGTCGCGGTCGAAATTACCGGCGTAAGCGCGCGCGCCGAAAGCCTTGCCGCCCAGATACACGGCGTCGGCCCCGGCGTTCACCGCCGCTTCGAGGGCCTCCCACGTTCCGGCGGGCGCCAGCAGTTCAAGGGATTTTTTCATGATGTCCTCGCAGGGTTCTCTTTACGACGTTCTTCGCGGACGGCCGACGTTTTCCGCCCGCGCTTTTGCAGACAGCGGCGCCGTCCCGACGGGATGACGCCGCTGTCTCTGTATTGTACTCCGTTTCACTGGAAAGTAAATTCGCGCCGGCGGCGCGCGGAAATCTTTTTCGTCCGCGCCGGACGTTTCATGATAAACTGAATCTGATCATGAAACGGGAAGGAGCCTCGGAGAATGGAACCGGTCGAGTTTCGGGAAATCGCCATGATCCTCGCCGTCGGCGAGGAATTGAGCTTCACGCGCGCCGCGGAGAAAAACTATATCTCCCAGCCGGCGCTCAGCAAAATCGTGCGCAAGGTGGAAAAAAATCTCGGCGCCGCCATCTTCGACCGCGGCTCTTCGCCGCTCCGCATCACTCCCGAAGGACAGCGCTTCATCGAGTACTTCCGCCGCCTCGAGCAGGTGCGACACGAGCTCGAGAAATACTGCGAAAGCCTGCGCCGTCAAAAGAAGGCCGATCTCGTCATTGGCGCGCCGTCGTTCTTCTGCACTTACGTGCTGCCCCCGCTCGTGGCGTCGTTTCAGATGGAGCACCCCGACTTCTCCGCCAAGCTCATCGAGACCAACGACGCCGAATTGCGCGAGCTGCTTCGCGCCGGCGTGCTCGACCTCGGCTTGACGGTCGAAGAAAACATGCCGGCCGATCTGCAATCCTTTGCCCTCAAAAGCGAATCGATCGTCCTCGCGGCGCCGCGCGCCAATCCGATCAACGCCCGCCTGCGGGATTTCGCTCTTGACGAGAGCGACTTCCACGGCGGCCTGGTCAACGAGGACGCTCCCTGCGTGTCGATCGGAGTCTTCGCCGGCGAGCGCTTCCTGTTCCTCAAGCCCGGCAACGACATCCGCGCCCGCGGGCTGAAAATCTGTCACGACGCCGGCTTCGAGCCGCAGATCGTGATGGAGCTGGACCAGCTGCTCACGGCCTACCGTCTGGCCGAAGCGGGGCTTGGCGTGGCCTTCATCCGCGCCTCCATCCCCTGCTACGCCGGCTTTTCGCCGGATCTCTGCCTGTACCGCCTCGACCATTCCGACACGCAGCGGCAGATTCGGGTAGTCTTCAACGAACGGACCCTCGCCAACGAACGGCAGAAGAGTTTTGTCGCCTATCTCAAAAGCTGCCCGGAAGTCCGCTAAACATCAGGCCATTCCATTCCGAACACACTCCCATGCGCGACTGGTTATTGGATTTTTTCCGCCGCGCTGATTTAGAATAAACTCAAATTGTTTCACCATCCTGCACCATTATGATGAAAGGCGGCATTTATCATGAATATCGTTGAAAAGTTTGCCATGCTCGGCATCGACAACGCGCCCGGCCAGGAAAGCCTGCAGAAGTCAGAACAGCTCGACCTGCGCGGCGAAAAGCTGGCAGGCCCGCGCGTCGACTTCTCTCACGGCGACGTCGACGCCCACCTGCCTACGCCCGGCAGTTTCGAAGCGTTTTCCCACGGCTTCTTCGAGGGCGGCGCTCAGGCTTACACGCCGTACCGCGGCCGCAGGACCGTGCTCGAACACGTGGCGGAAAAGCTTTCGGCCTTCAACGGCGCGAAGATCGATCCGGCGCAGAATCTGATCCTCACGCCCGGCACGCAGGGCGCCCTGTTCCTCGCCATGGGCGCGAACGTAATGCCCGGCGACAAAGTCGCCATCGTCGAGCCCGACTACTTCGCCAACCGCAAGATGGTCGAGTTCTTCGGCGGCGAGCTGATCCCCGTTCAGATGGATTACGCGGACGTTTCCGGCAAGGCCGGCCTCGACCTCGCCGCGCTGGAAAAAGCGTTTCAGGACGGCGCGAAACTGTTCCTTTTCTCCAACCCCAACAATCCCGTGGGCTGCGTCTATTCCTGCGAGGAAATCTGCGCCATCGCCGCGCTGGCGAAAAAATACGGCGCCGCGCTGATCGTCGACGAGCTTTACAGCCGCCAGGTCTACCCGGGCGTGAAGTACACCCATCTGGCCGCTCAAAAAGAAGTTCCCGGCAACCTGATCACCATCATCGGCCCCTCCAAAACCGAGTCGCTCAGCGGCTTTCGCCTTGGCGCGGCGTTCGGCAGCGCCGACGTGATCGAGCGCATGGAAAAGCTTCAGGCCATCATGGCCCTGCGCTGCCCCGGCTACAACCAGGCCGTGTTCTCCACGTGGTTCAACGAGCCGGCCGGCTGGATGGACGCCCGCGTCGCCGAACACCGGCGCATCCGCGACGACATCATGAAGGTTCTTGCCGCGGCGAAGGGCGTTTCCGCCCGGGCGACCGACGGCGGCAGCTATCTCTTCGTGACCATTCCCGAACTCGACGTCAGCCTGCACGCCTTCATCCGCGTCGTGCGCGAGCTGGCGGACGTGATCGTCACCCCCGGCACCGAGTTCGGCCCCCAGTTCCTGCACCAGTTCCGCATCAACTTCTCGCAGGACCACGACAAGGCCGTCGCCGCCATGAAGCGCCTGCTGGCCGTCATGGACCGCTACCGCAAAAACGAGACCGCCGCGAAAAACTGAAATTCGTGGCCAATGAAAGGGAACTGAGCGAACAATAGCACAAAGAGGGGCGGGAAACGCGAGCGGCGCGTTTTCCGTCCCTCTTTTTTCGTCGGCGATATTTTCTTCGTCTTGTGATGAACCGCTTCGCCCGATGATTTTGCTAGGTTTTCCGCCGGATCAAACGACAAATCCCGGCAATATGTCCGACATTCAGCGATTATTTTCTTTATTGACCATGCAGAATGAACTTTCCAAGCCTCGAACTTCATGCTAAGATAAATTTATCTTTTAGATTGTTTTCTTATATAAATTCTGATAAAACGTGTGGTTATTAAGAAATCGCGCCAGGCGATTTTTTCGAGAACATACAGGGGGGCTTGTCGTATGCTGAAGTACGTGCTGCAAAGAATATCCACGAGTTTGCTGACGCTGTTCGTGATCATCACGCTGACGTTTTTTCTGATGCGGGCCATTCCGGGGGGGCCGTTCACCGACGAAAAGGTGATCCCGCCGGAGATCATGGAGAAAATTCTGGAACGCTACCACATGAACGACCCGCTCTGGAAACAGTACGGGCATTATCTGTGGAACGCGGTCCACTTCGATTTCGGCCCTTCTTACCGCTACGAGGGCATGACGGTCAACCAGCTGATTTCCGGTTCGTTCCCCGCCTCCGCGTTGGTCGGCTCGCTGGCGATTTTGCTCTCGCTGATCGTCGGCATCCCCGCGGGCATCATTTCGGCGCTGCGGCGAGGGCGATGGCAGGACAAGACGGCCATGGTGCTGGCCACGCTGGGGATCACGATACCGAACTACGTGATCGCCACGCTGATGGTCTATTTCTTCGCCTACCGCTGGGGGATCGTCACCGTCGGTTTCTGGGAAGGTCTGCCGACGTCGATCCTGCCGGCAATCACGCTGGCGGGCTATCCGGCGGCGTTCATCTCGCGCCTGACGCGCTCCAGCATGCTCGAAGTGATCCAGCAGGATTACATCCGCACCGCCTATTCCAAAGGGCTGCGCGAGCGCACGGTCGTGTACATCCACGCGCTGCGCAACGCGATCATCCCCGTCGTCACCTATCTGGGGCCGCTGATCGCAGGCATCCTCACGGGCAGCTTCGTCGTCGAGCAGGTGTTCGGCATTCCCGGGCTGGGGCTGTTTTTCGTGACGAGCATCCAGAACCGCGACTACACGACGATCATGGGCGTGACGATCTTCTTCAGCGCCTTGCTGGTGTTCATGAATCTGCTCGTCGATATCTGCCTCGGCTTTATCGATCCGCGCATCAAGCTGGCCAAATAGGGGGGACGCATGATGACTGAAAAAACTTCCGCGGAAGCGCGCCCGCTCCGCCTGCCCGATCTGAACGACGCGTCGCTGTTCGAGTTCGTCGGCGCGGAAGAGAAAAACAAGGCGGAGTTCATCCGCCCCAGCCAGACGTACTGGCAGGACGCCTGGCAGCGCCTCAAACGCGACAAGCTGGCGATGTTCGGCCTGTTCCTGATCGTCTGCATCTTCCTGATGGCGATCTTCGGGCCGCTGCTGTCGCCCTACGCCTACGACGAACAGGATTTCCTCATCTCCAACGAGTTTCCCTCGTGGGCGCATCCGTTCGGCACCGACATGTTCGGCCGCGACATGTTCGTGCGCGTCATGTACGGCGCGCGCATCTCGCTGGCCGTCGGCCTGATGGCCAGCCTGATCAACCTGACGATCGGCGTGATCTACGGCAGCATCTCCGGCTTCGTCGGCGGACGCACCGACGACGTGATGATGCGCATCGTCGACACGATCCGCAGCGTGCCGACGATGATCTACGTCATTCTGTTGATGGTCGTGGTCGGTCCGGGGCTGAAGAGCATTTTCATCACGCTGGGCATCAACTACTGGACCAACATGGCGCGCATTGTCCGCGCCGAGGTCATGCGCGTCAAAAACGAGGAGTTCGTGCTCGCGGCGCGCGTCATCGGCGCTTCGCCGGCGCGCATGCTGCTGCGGCACCTGATTCCCAACGCCATGGGACCGATCCTCGTCACGCTGACGTTCTGCATCCCGCAGGCGATTTTCGCCGAAGCGTTCCTGAGTTTCGTCGGCCTCGGCGTCAGCGCGCCGATGGCTTCGTGGGGCGTGCTCAGCAGCGACGCGATGAACGCGCTGATGGTCTATCCCTACCAGCTGTTCTTCCCCGCCATGGCGATCTCGCTGACGATCCTCGCGTTCAACTTCTTCGGCGACGGTCTGAGGGACGCGCTCGATCCGCGGCTGCGCAAGTAGGCAAAGAGGGGGGAAGATTTTCATGTCGGAAAACATTCTCACGATCAGCGACCTGCACACCTCTTTCTTTACCCCGGTCGGCGAGGTCAAGGCCGTCGGCGGCGTCTCGCTGAAGCTCAGCAAGGGCGAAGTGCTGGGCATCGTCGGCGAATCGGGCAGCGGCAAGTCCGTGACGATGCTGTCGATGCTGCATCTGCTCGGTCCTTCGGGAAAAGTCGTCGGCGGTTCGGTCAACTTCGAGGGGCAGGAACTGACGACGATGAACTACAAACAGATGTCGGACATCCGCGCCAACAAGATCTCCATGATCTTTCAGGACCCGATGACCAGCCTCAATCCGGTGCTGTCCGTCTCGTACCAGCTGTGCGAACCGCTCATCCGCCATAAGCACATGACCAAGGCCGAGGCGAAAAAGCGCGTGATCGAACTGCTTCACGACGTCGGCATTGAGCCGGCCGAAGAGCGCATCGGCCAATATCCGCACCAGTTCTCCGGCGGGCAGCGCCAGCGCCTGATGATCGCCATGGCGCTGGCCTGCAATCCCGACCTGCTCATCGCCGACGAACCGACGACGGCGCTCGACGTCACCGTGCAGGCGCAGATCCTCGAACTGATGAAAGATCTGCAGAAAAAATGGAACACCGCCATCATCCTCATCACGCACGATCTCGGCGTCATCGCCGGCATGGCCGACCGCGTCGCCGTCATGTACAGCGGGCATGTCGTCGAGGAAGGGACGCGGCGCGACATTTTCTATCGCCCGGCGCATCCTTACACGCAGGGGCTGCTCAAGTCGGTGCCCAATCCCGACAACCTCACCAAGGAACGTCTGATCCCCATCAAGGGGCAGCCGCCCGATCTGCTCAACCCGCCCAAGGGCTGTCCGTACGCGCTGCGCTGTCCCAAGGCGATGCGCGTCTGCCTGCAGTATCCGCCCGAAACGCAGTTCGTCGAGGAAGGCCATTCAGCCGCGTGCTGGCTTCAGCGCGCGCCCCACGGAGGTGATGCGCGATGACCGGCAACCAGGAAATCCTTCTCGAAGTCACGGATCTGGTCAAGCACTTCAACGTGCCAAAGGGCGTCGTGCGCTCCGTCGACGGCGTGTCATTCAGCATCCGCCGCGGCGAAACGCTCGGCCTGGTCGGCGAGTCCGGCTGCGGCAAAACCACCACTGGACGCACGATCATCAGGCTGTATGACGTCACCTCGGGCAGCGTGAGGTGGAAAGGGCACGAGCTGGCAAACCTTTCGCAGAAGGAAATGATCCCCTACCGCAAGGAACTGCAGATGATCTTCCAAGATCCGTACGCCTCGCTCAATCCGCGCATGACCGTCGGCGACATCGTCATCGAGCCGATGGTGATCCACGGCGTGCCGCGGGACGAACGCATCGACCGCATGCGCCGCCTGCTTTCCATCGTCGGGCTCAACAGTGAGCACGCCAACCGCTACCCGCACGAGTTCTCCGGCGGGCAGCGCCAGCGCATCGGCATCGCCCGCGCGCTGGCCGTCGAGCCGGAATGCATCATCTGCGACGAGCCGATCTCGGCGCTGGACGTGTCCATCCAGGCGCAGATCGTCAACACGCTCGAAGACTTACAGCACGATCTGGGGCTGACGTATCTGTTTATCGCCCACGATCTGTCGATGGTCAAGCACATCAGCGACCGCGTCGCCGTCATGTACCTCGGCAACATCGTCGAAGTGGCGGGGAGCAACGAGCTTTACACCAATCCGCTTCATCCTTACACGCAGTCTCTGCTGTCGGCCATTCCCGTTCCCGACCCCGACAAGTCCGACGCGAGAAAGCGCATCCAGCTTGTCGGCGAAGTGCCCAGCCCGATCGATCCGCCTTCGGGCTGCAAGTTCCACACCCGCTGCCCGCGGGCGTTTGACCGCTGCGGCGTCGAAGCGCCGCAACTCGCCGGCGGCGAACATCAGTGCGCCTGCTGGCTGGCGAACAACTAGGCTTCACCGTGCACCTTTCGTGCGCGTCATTATACGTAAGGAGGATTCAGTCATGAGAAAACGCAGTTGGATTTTGGCAGCAGCCGCGGCGCTTGCTTTGTGCGCGAGCGCGTGCGCGGCGGAGAAGGTCTTCGTCTACAACCTCGGCGTCGAACCGAGAACGATCGACCCGGTGCTGAACAACGCCACCGACGGCTCCACCGTCATCTACAACCTCTTCGAAGGTCTGGTGCGCGTGTCCCTCGAGGACAAACCCGAGCCGGGGCTGGCCAAGAGCTGGGACGTTTCCGAAGACGGCCTGACCTGGACGTTCCACCTCCGCGACGGCCTCAAATGGCACGACGGCACGCCGCTGACGGCCGAACACTTCCGCTACGGCCTGCTGCGCGTCGTCGATCCCAACGTCGCTTCGCCCTATGCCTTCCTCGGCTTCCCCATCGTCAACGCCGAAAACTTCTACAACGGCAAGTGCAAGGCCGAGGACGTCGGCATCAGGGCCGTCGACAACACCACCCTCGAGCTGAAGCTCGCCTATCAGAACCCGCTGATGCTCGACCACCTGTCCTATCACATCTTCTTCCCCGCCAAGCCCGAAGTCGTCGAAGCCCATCCCCGCGACTGGACGACCTCGCCCGACACGATCCTCTGCAACGGCCCCTTCTACCTTACCGAGTGGAAGCACAACGCCGAGATGACGCTCGTCAAAAATCCCCACTACTGGGATGCCGAGAACGTCAAGATCGACAAGGTCCGCGTCGTCATGATCACCGACCCCAACACCGCGCTCGCGGCCTTCAAGGGCGGCAAGATCGACTTCACCAAGCGTCTGCCTTCCATGCAGATCCCCGTTCTGCTCAAGAGCGCCCAGGCCAAGACCGTCAACACGCTCGGAGTCAGCTTCAGCGTCTTCAACGTCACGCAGCCGCCGTTCGACAATCCGCTCGTGCGCCGCGCCTTTGCGCTGGCCGTCGACCGTCAGGGCATCGTCGACAAGGTGACCATGGCCGGTCAGGCTCCGGCCAACGCCTACATCCCCTACGGCCTGCCCGGACCGGAAGACGGCAAGGACTTCCGCTCCGCCGGCAAATCCTACTTCAGCAACCGCGCTCAGCCCGAAGAGGCGCGCAAGCTGCTGGCCGAGGCCGGCTATCCCGACGGCAAGGGTTTCCCCAAGGTGACGTACAAGTACAACACCAACGAAGGCAACAAAAACATCGCCGAAGCCCTTCAGGCCATGTGGAAGAGGAACCTCGGCATCGAAGTCGAACTGTACAACGAGGAGTGGAAAGTCTTCATCAACACCCGCTTCCAGAAGAACTACCAGATCGCGCGCCACGCCTACCTCGTCGACTTTTTCGATCCCGCCAGTCTGATGGACATCCTCGTTTCCGACTCGCCCGAGAACGTCACCGGCTACAACAACCCCGAATACGACAAGCTCGTCGTGGCGGCCCGCAGCGAAATGGACCACGCCAAGCGCATCGGCTATCTGCTCAAGGCCGAGGACATCCTCATGCAGGATCTGCCCGTGCTGCCCATCAACTATTACTCCACCCCCTACATGGTCAGCGAGCGCGTCAAGGGCATGTACATCTCGCCCCGCAACTGGGACTTCTTCCGCGGCGTCGAGATCGTCAAGTGAAGAGTTTTAAAGACAAAAAGGAGCGGGGCTCAGGCCCCGCTCCTTTTTGTCTTTGTCGCTTCACCACAGCGCTTGTCCTGTGAAAGATCGTCAATATGATCCTGTCGCTTCTTCCGCAGGATTCATCAAACGTTTTCCCGCGAAAATCCGATAATAGACCGCGAATGAAACGGCCGTCAGCGCCCACGACACGGGATAACTCGCGACGATCGTGATCAGCCCGCGGCTTCGAGGAACCACGAACAGGATCCAGAGCACGCGCGAAGTGCAGGTAGCGATGAGAGTGAGCAGCATCGGTCGCAACGTCTCCCCCGCGCCGCGGATGGCCGCTGAAAACGCTTCGCCGAACACATAAACAAAGTAAAGCGGCGACAAAAATCGCATCAGCTGCGCCATGATCGGGATCACGTCGTGATCGGACGGATTGACGAACAGCCTGCCCAGCGGCTCGTTCCAGAGATACAGCGCCGCGCCCAGCGCAGCGACGAGGCTGGCCGTCATTCCCGTCCCGACGAGGACGCCGCGTCGGGACCTCGCGAACTGCCCTGCGCCGTAATTTTGGGCGACGAAAGTCGATATCGCCGCCGCCAGAGAGTCCGCCGCCAGCCAGATCATAAAATCCAGCTTCCCGCACAGCGCCCAGGCGGCGATGTTGTTCGTTCCGGTCCTATTGACGGCGCCTTGAATCATCATGTTGGCGACGGGATAAAGCGACGACTGCAGTCCTACGGGAAGTCCCAGACAAACGATGGCTCTCAGCGCCGGACGGTGAAAACGCGCCCGCCGGACGGAAAAGCCCTCGACGCCGTTTTTTTCGTTCAGAGCGTTCAGCGCCAGCAGCGCGCTGAGCATCTGCGCCGCGGCGGTCGCCAGCGCGGCGCCCGAGACGCCCCAACGAAACAGCCCAACGAAGAGCAGATCCAGAACGACGTTGACGCCGCCGGAAACGACGAGCACGCAAAAAGGCGTTTGGGAGTTTCCGACCGCCCGCAGGACCCCGGCTCCGATATTGTAGAGCATGGAAAAAACGAACCCCGCATAGTAAATGCGCACATACGACAGCGCCGAAGGAAAGATATCCTCGGGAACGTCCAGCCACCGCAGGCAGACGGGCGCCGTCGCCACGCCAAGGACAGAAAGGACCGCCCCGCCGGCAAGGCCGAAGGCGACGACCGTATGGACGGCGTCGAGGAGTTCCCGTCTTTTCCCAGCGCCAAAAAGCTGCGAGACGATGATGGCCGCCCCGCCGGACAGTCCCACGAAAAAATTGACCGGCAACTTCAGCAGACTGTAAACGGAGTCCACGGCCGCCAAACCGTTTTTCCCGACGAACTGCCCGACGATCACCGCGTCCGCGGTCGTGTAAAACTGCTGAAAGAAATTTCCGGCCAGAATCGGCAGAAAGAAGATCAGCAGATTTTTCCATATGACGCCCCGAGTCATGTCACGTTTTTTGTCGCGCACCGCGTTCCTCCCCTTCGCCTTACGGACGCGCGCAAACGTGCGGCTCGCCGTCCGCGAAACTTTTTGCCAACGTTCGCTTCCCGATCGGTTCGAGACGTTCCGCCGGCACGATCTCCGCAAATCTTCCGTCTTTCATGACCGCCGCCCGCCGGCGACAATCAGTTCGAACGCAGACGGAACGTCGCAAGACGCGGTTTCAGCCTGCCCGGCCGGCGCCGCCAGGGGCAAAAACGCGGCGCACGCGGTTGACAAGTGCAGACGTCGTTTCATTCGTCACAAAATCTCTCTTCCTTTATTCCTGCTTCAATGATATTAGCTTTAACTAACCTATATCAAACAGTTTAGCACAAAAAATATAATTTACAAAGAGAATGATTTCGATTAAAAATATTCGATAAAGTAATTACAAGAGAGGCAAAAGATGAACACGGAGCACCGCGGCGGCGTTTCGTACGCGAAAATTGAAGAGCTGCCGATGATAGATTCGAATTTTCTTTATGGAACGACGCAGCGCCGCCTTTCCCCCCCCCTCCTGCCAATTCCAGCTGAGAATGGATATCGCCTCCTGCGTTGTGCCGCTCCTGAACGGCGCAGCAGCCCGCCGTTCAAAAATTTCTTTCCGCGCTCTGAACGAAAACATTCGTTTCGCGCCCGGCAAAAAGCTTCATTGACGGCGAGTATCGGAAACGAAGACGTCCCCCTGTCACGCCCTGCGAATAATATTATTTCTCAATTGAAATGACGAACACAGAGGCGCTGCGAGGGAGATTCACAAAGCGAGCTGCGCAGACTGCGCAGCAGTCGAGGTAGTTCTGAGCGACTGAACTCCCTCGCGGCGCCCGGCAAGCTATATTAGCGCTTTTATCAAGAAACAGTATAAAAACAGGGGAGTCGCGGCCGATATCGGCCATGACTCCCCTGTTTTTTCTTACATTCCGGATCGTTTTCTTCTCAGCGACGCCGCCGCGTGACGGCGGCGCCTTCGATCAATTTCTCCACCAGGGCGGGCAGCGGCACGCCGGCTGCTTCCCAAAGCTTGGGGTACATGCTGATGGCCGTGAAGCCGGGGATGGTGTTGATCTCGTTGAAGACGACGCGCTCCGTGCCTTTTTCGAGGAAGAAGTCGGCGCGCGAAAGGCCGCGGCAGTCCATGGCGCGGAAGATTTTTTTCGCCATGGCGCGGATCTCTTCGCGTTTCCCCGCCGGCAGCGGCGCGTCGACGACGGTGCGCGAAGCGCTGCTGCGGTATTTGGCGTCGTAATCGTAGAACTCGGCTCCGGCGAGGATCTCGCCCACGCCGCTGGCTTCGGCGTCCCAGCCGCCGAGGAGCGCGCATTCCAGTTCACGCCCGACGATGGTTTCTTCGGCGATCACCTTGCAGTCCTGAGCGGCGGCGAGTTCCAGCGCTTCGACAAGCTGCGCGCGGCTCCCCGCCTTGGAGACGCCGCAGGACGAACCGGCGTTGGACGGCTTGACGAAAACGGGATAGCTCAGCGCGGATTCAATGCGGCGCACGACGCCGTCCATATCGTCCAGCTCTTCACGGCGAAACGCCGCGTAACGCGCCTGCGGGATGCCGCAGCGCTCCAGAACGGCCTTGGTCGTTGCTTTGTCCATCGTCGCCGCCGACGACAGCACGTCGCAGCCCACGTAAGGGATCTGCGCCAGCTCCGCGATGCCCTGCGGGCAGCCGTCTTCGCCGTAAAGGCCGTGCAGGACGGGGAAGAGCACGTCCACGCGCTCGAGGGAAAAGCGGCCTTCGTCGCTGAGCAGAACGCTTTTCAGCGCCGCGTCCGGCAGCAGCGCCGCGCCTTTGCGGCTCTGACGCCACTCGCCCGAAGCGATCTGATCGACCGACTCGACGTGGAGCCAACGCCCTTCTTTGGTGATGCCGATCAGCAGCAGGTTGTATTTTTCCCTGTCGATATTGCGGGCCACCGTCGCGCCCGAAACGCAGGACACCTCGTGCTCCGACGATTGGCCGCCGAACAGCAGCGCCACTTTTTTCTTCGTTTCCATTTCATACCTCGCTATAAATCCCGGACGCGTTCCCAAACGTGTCCTCGTTCTTTTTTCCCAAACTACTCGATCCGCTCGAAATCGGACGCGCCGTGTTTACAGAGCGGGCACACGTAATCAGGCGGCAATTCTTCGCCTTCGTACACGTAGCCGCAGATCTTGCAGCGCCAGCCTTTTTTCTTGCCCGCCTGCGGCCGGGGCTTGACGTTCTCGTGATAGAAGGCGTACGTCGCCGGCTCTGTGCCGGACATGATCTCTCCGCCCTCGATGTCCGCGAGGAACAGCGAATGCGAGCCCAGTTCCCACGTTTGCAGGACTTTTCCCGAGAACCACGCGTTCACGTGTTCGGTCGGGACCAGAATTCCGTTGGCCGTGCGGATGGTCTCAACGCCGGCAAATTTGTCGGCGCCGCGCCCGCTCTGGAAGCCGAAGCGCTGGAACAGTTCGAACGGCGCCGTGGTATCGAGGATCGCCACGTTGAACCGCCCCGTGCGCGCGATCATGTCGTGAGTGTAATTCTGTTTGCAGACCGAGACAGTCACATGGACGGGGGCTGCCGACACCTGCGTTACCGTGTTGACGATGCAGCCGTTGTCCTTGCCGTTTTCCGCCGCGCTGAGCACAAAAAGGCCGTACGTCAGCTGATGCATAATTCGCGAATCCATAAAGAAAACCCCTTCCTCTGCCCCGAATCCCGCGGCGCAAGAACGGACTCCGCGCCGCGCCCTCCTCGCCGCGTCGGAAACAAAAACTCCGGCCCCCGCCGGACATTTCCTCAGCAACCCCAGCGCAAGCGTCGATTATTTTTCTTTTTGATTATACCATGCGCTCCGTCTCGTGTGAGGAAGGAGCGGAGAACGTTCAGCCCTCGGAATATTTTGCTCCTCCCATGAATTGAGCCTCATCGAGGCTGTAAAGAGTGTCGACGAACAGGTCGCGGAAATGCGCCGGACCGCGGCGCGCCGAGCGCGTTCCGGCGGCGGCCAGCTCGCCGCTCAGCTCCACGGCGGCGCAGACGGCGGCGGCCGCGAGCGGAGAACTTTCGACCGCATAAGCGGCGCCAAGCAGCGACGACAGCATACAGCCCATGCCCGTGACGCGGGTCATCATCGCGTCGCCGTTACTGACGCCGAACGCACGACGTCCGTCGGTCACCGCATCGACAGCCCCGGAGGAAACGACCGTGCAGCCATGCCGCCGCGCCAGAGCAGACGCGACTTCGGCGGCCGCCGTCTCCTCGTCCGCGTCGACGCCCGCCGCCGTTCCCGTATCGCTGAGCAGGGCGCGAATCTCCGCGCCGTTGCCGCGCACGCAGGCCACGTGAAATTCTTCCAGCAGCTCAATGCAGCTGCGGCGACGGAGCGACGAAGCGGAAACGCCGACCGGATCGACGATGATCGGATGCCCGCACGCAACGGCCCGCCGCGCCGCTTTTCCGATGGAATCCAGCTGCGAAATCGCCCCCAGGTTGATCACCAGTGCGTCGGCATGGAGCTGCACTTCTTCCACTTCGTCGGGATGGGCGGCCATGAAGGGACGCGCACCGGCAGCCAGCAGGACATTGGCACAGTCGTTCACGGTCACCGGGTTCGTGATGCAGTGGACGAGAGGACGGCGGCGGGAAATCTTCTCCCACACCGCCCACAGTTCAGCGAGCGTCGCCATGCCGTTGTCCCGAGAAAAAACGCTCAGCTTCGAGCAGCCCTAATTTTTCCATGGCGACGGTGATCACCGCGCCGATCGCCGCGCCGCCGGCAGAGCTGATCAGAAACGGCACGACGAAGGTCAGCAGCGCGGCTTTCTCGTTTCCCAGTACAAAACGCGCCACGGGATAGGACAGCATCCCGCCGATAATCCCCGTGCCGGCGATCTCCCCCAGCCAGGCGGCGGGGAGCCGCCGGACCGCGCGGTACATGACGCCGGCAAGCAGCGCACCGCACATGCTCCCGGGGAACGCAAGCGGCGTGCCGGCGCCGATGAGGTTGCGGATCAGGCTGGCGACGAACGCCGCCGCCACGTTCCATAGAGGGCCGAGGAAGACGGCGCCGAGAATGTTGGCCAGATGCTGCGCCGGCGCGCACTTGGCCCCGAACACGGGAAAAGAAATAAACGATCCCACCACGGCGAACGCGGCCAGAACGGCCGTAAACGCGATTTTTCTGACTCGTAAATTATTCATGGACGCCTCCTTGAAAACATGCTCCTAAAAAGCTTTCGCTCTCTTTCTTGCTCATCTGTCTGTGCGGCGCCGACGCCGGCTTCACTGCCGGTCCGGACGATTCCCGACAAAAAAAGCGGTGCCCTCTCGGACACCGCCATTACGTTCGTTCACACATCTTACATCCCTCCGTTGGCATTATCCAATTCAGGTTCCGGGTCGAAGCTCAGCGCTTCCTCTCAGCCGTTTCCAGCTCCCCGCGTCAGATTGTTCAATTGTGAAAACAGACGGCCGTTTCCGTCTGCTGCCGTCACGCTCTTCGTCACCAGCGAACGATACAAAATAACCCGGCGTGAAAAGCCGGGAGAAATACCCTGGTGGATCGTACAGGACTTGAACCTGTAACCCTCTGATTAAGAGTCAGATGCTCTGCCAGTTGAGCTAACGATCCAGACTGAAAACTTATGAACTTGGTGCGAAGGAGGGGACTTGAACCCCTACGCCCGAAGGCACCAGATCCTAAGTCTGGCGCGTCTGCCAATTCCGCCACCCTCGCAACGCGCCTCGCACGACACGGGGAATTATAGCATCCCCGCGCCGGGCATGACAAGTGGATTTTTCGCCAGGAGCAAATGATCGCCAGAAGTCGAAATATTCAGCTCTTTCGGCGTTGCAAGCGGAACGACCCTACGAGGAGAAGAGGAAAACGACCCATGCGCGAACGCTGCAGCGCCCTTGCGTTCGGCTCTTTAATTAAGAAACAGTATTATTCGCGTAAGCGATTGCTCCGCATTTTTCCGACTCCGGCGCGAACCACAATCGCAAAACAACGCAGCGGCTGGAAGAAGACGCGGTCAGCCGCACTGTTCTTCCAGCCGCTGCGTTTATGTTTCTTCATCGCGGGCGACGTTGCGTCCGTCGAAGACGGGAATGAATTTTTCCATCGCCGTCCGGCCGCGCTGGACGAAGCAATTTTCCATGCCGAGCTTTTCGGCGTGGGCCAGCACCTTGTCGTACTCGTACGTCGTCAGGCGGCGATTCAGCTCGGGGCAGCCAGCGGCCTGCGGCATGGGCGTGAACTGGTTCATCAGGCTCACGCAGATGTCCGAACCGAAAGTACTCCACAGATAATCCAGCAGCCTCAGGCTGTCGCGGGAGTGCCCCGGCAGGATCAGATGCCGCACCAGTACGCCGCGGGTCATCAGCCCGTCTTTCATCACGAACGGCCCCGCGATCTCGAACATCTTCCCGATCGACGCCGAGGCGTAGTGAAAATAATCCGGCGCGTTGGAGTATCGCACCGCCAGGGAATCGTCGCAGTATTTCAGATCGGGCAGGAACACGTCCACGGAGCCGCGCAGCGTTTCGATCGTCTCCGGCAGCTCGTAGCCGCCGCAGTTGTACACGACCGGCAGGGAAAAACCGTTCGCTTTGCCCCGATCGAGCGCCTCGACGATCTGCGGCACGTAATGCGTCGGCGTCACCAGATCGAGCGAGGCGGCGCCGCGCCGCTGCTGTTCGAGAAAAATTTCGGCCAGGCGTTCCACGCTCACGTCGATGCCCCGCCCTTGGTGGCTGACGGCATAGTTCTGGCAGAAGACGCACTTCATGGTGCAGTGGGAGAAAAAAACCGTGCCGGCGCCCTGCGCGCCGGTCAGACAGGGTTCTTCCCAGCGGTGCAGCGACACCAGCGCGACGCGCGCCAGTTCGCCGGCGCCGCACCAGCCTTTTTGCCCGGCCCGCCGGTTCGCTCCGCAGCGGCGCGGGCACAGGTCGCATGAACTCAGATCCATCGTTGCGCTTCCCCCATATACAAAAATCGCCCCGGAGAACGTTTCTCCGGGGCGATTTTACTCTCTCGGCTACTTCATTTCAAGCGCGGCGATGCCGGGCAGGCTTTTGCCCTCGCAGTATTCGAGGCTGGCGCCGCCGCCGGTGGACACGTGAGACATCGCGTCTTTGAGGCCGAATTTTTTCACGGCCGAAGCAGTGTCGCCGCCGCCGACTACGGTGAACGCGCCCTTGGCGGTGGCCGCCGCCAGCGCCTCCGCCACGGCGCGGCTGCCGGCGGCGAACGGTTTGTTCTCGAACACGCCCATGGGACCGTTCCAGAGCACCGTCCTGGCTTTCGCTATTTCAGCCGCAAACGCTGTGGCTGTTTCCGGGCCGATGTCCAGTCCCATCAGACCGTCGGGGACTGACGACGCGGGAACCACGGAACACTGAACCTCGTCGCCGATCTCCGCGGCGGCGATCACGTCCGTCGGCAGCAAAATCTTCACGCCCTTCGCCGCGGCGCGCGCCAGCACGTCTTTGGCAAAATCCACATGCTCGGCGTCGTACAGCGATGTGCCGATCGTTCCGCCCCGCACGGACAAGAAGGTAAAGGCCATGCCGCCGCCGATCAGGATCGTGTCGGCTGTGTCGAGCATGTGTTCGATCACGCCGATCTTGTCGGAAACTTTGGCGCCGCCCAGCACCAGCACATACGGTTTTTCCGGATCGGATTTGACGCGCTCGAGCGCTTCCACTTCGCGGGCGATCAAAAAGCCGGCGTAGGCGGGCAGCACGTGAGCGACGCCTTCGGTGGTGCAGTCGCCGCGGTGCGAAGCGCTGAAAGCGTCCATGACGAACAGATCGAACGGTTTTGCCAGCAGCTTGCTGAACTCGGGATCGTTCTTCTGCTCCTCGGCGTGAAAGCGAGAGTTCTCCAGCAGCAGCAAATCGCCGGGCTTCTGCGCCGCGACGGCCGCTTCGACCTCCGGGCCGACGCACTCGGGAACGAAACGCACCGGATGCCCCAGCCCCTTTTCCGCGTCTTCGCGGATCTGTCCCAGCGACATCTCCGGCACGACCTGCCCTTTGGGACGCCCGAAGTGCGAAACCATCGTCACCCGCGCGCCGCCGGCCAGCAGCGCGTCGATGGTCTTTTTATGCGCGACGATGCGGGAATTGTCCTTGACTTTGCCGTCTTTGAACGGCACGTTGAAATCGACGCGGACCAGAACTTTTTTGCCCTCCAGGGGCGCTTCGGAGATTCCGCGCAGCCTCAGCATTTTACAGCCCCTTGGAGATCACGTAGTTGACCAGGTCGACGCAGCGGCAGGAATAGCCCCACTCGTTGTCGTACCAGGCGAAGACTTTGACGAGTCCGTTCATCTCGATAGTCTGATCGGGCGCGAAAATGCTGGAGCGGTCGTCGTGAATGAAGTCGGCTGACACGCACTCGTCGGTGACGTAACCCACGTAGGGAGCCAGCGCGCCTTCAGCCGCCTTTTTCACGGCTGCGTTCACTTCGTCGGCCGTCACCGCGCGGCCGGGGACGAAGGTCAGATCGACGATGGAGACGTCGGGCGTGGGCACGCGCAGCGCCATGCCGCTCAGCTTTCCTTTCAGGGCCGGAATGACGAGCGCCACGGCCTTGGCGGCGCCGGTCGTGGTGGGGACCATGGAACAGGCCGCCGCGCGGGCGCGGTAGTTGCTCTTCTTGTGGGACTTGTCGACCAGGTTCTGGTCGCCCGTGTAAGAATGGACGGTCGTCATCAATCCCTTTTCGATGCCGAACGCGTCGTTGAGGATCTTGGCGATCGGCGCCAGGCAGTTGGTGGTGCAGGACGCGTTGGAAACGATGTGGTCCTTGGCGGGATCGTACTTTTCCTCGTTGACGCCCATGACGAACGTCGCCACGCCGTCGCCCTTTCCCGGCGCGGTGATGACGACCTTTTTGGCGCCGCAAGCGATATGCGCGCCTGCTTTTTCGGCGGTGACGTTCTTGCCGGTGGCCTCGATGACCAGGTCGACCCCCAGTTCCTTCCAGGGATAAACGTCGTTCTCGGGCTTGACGCAGAGGATCTTCCGGCCGTCGACGACGATGGAATCACTTTCGGCGCCCACCGTGCCGTTGAAGCGGCCGTGCACGGAATCGTACTTGAAAAGATACGCCATCTGGTCGGCTGACGCGCTGTGTCTCGTAACGGCGACGACTTCGAAAAGTCCTTTTTTGTCGTACTCCGACATCGCACGAAGAACAAGACGGCCAATTCTGCCAAAACCACTGATTGCAACTCGAACTTTGCTCATAGCAGCAGCCTCCTAAGAATTATTAGCCGTTTTCGCCGGGGAAGACGGCCTTCGCAAGCGGCATCATACCGTATGTTTAGATTAAGCGCAAAACAGCCGGCTGTCAAGATTTGCGCCGATAACTTTCACGTCAGGGCTGCTTTGACGAATCAAAACCGGCCTCTTCCGCGATCGCGAGCAATTTTTTCAGGCGGTATTTCACGGTGCTCTTGCTCACCTGCGGGCGAAGCAGATCGCCAAGGTCGGACAGCGTCGCTTCCGGATTCTCGAGCCGTGCCCGGGCCAGGGGGATCAGCTTTTCGGGAATCAGTTTCACGTCAAGCCGACGCAGAAAATCGATCACCGCCACGTGCTGGCGGGAAGTTGCCACGCTGCGGCGAATATTGGCGCTGTCGCAGTTGGCCTGCTTATTGGCCAGGTCGCGGCTGCCGCGCATTATCGAACGCTTCTCAAGGTTTTGCGCCAAAGCCGACATGCTCACAAAATAGCAGAAGCGCATGATCTGCTGAAGGTCGCGGATCGTCAGCTCGCGCACGTTCTCCTTATCCCGCACCGAGAAGGTGATTTCGCTGCCCTTCAGCAGTTCGCTCATATTGCGCGCCAGCGACGCATCGTGAAAACGCATGATGCAGTAATATCCCCTCTTGGGATTGTAAACGCTCCCCGCGCAGCCGAAAACGCCGCGCGCCCAGGCCCAGCGGATGAAATCGCGGCGGCGACGTTTCGCAAGAATCGTCCCATAAAGAGACTGCGGCAAAACGATCGCCACTTTCCGATCCTGCACGCGCAGGATCTCGCTCAGGTTCGCTTCGCCGTTCCAACGCACACACGGCCAAAGACGGCGGAAACGGCGGTAGACCCACAGCCGCGATGACGAGATACGCACCTCGGTTCCGACGATCTGTTTGTTCATGCAGGCAACGATCCCGGACAGCTCGGATTCCGCGGAAACAGCGTCGGTCACGGGAGCCAGAAACCATTCGTCCCACTGCTCGGTGCTGATCTTCATAACTCGTACCCGTCGTTCAGTTTGCGGTTGATCCGCATCAACGCTTCCGCCAGGCGGGCGCTGTGATGGCGCACGACGCCGCTCTCCTGAATCTGAAGCAGCGAGGCGCGGAAAACCTGACAGCCCTTCGAGATCAAAAACTCTTCGTCCTGCCGCCCCAGCGACAAAGGTTCCGCTCCTTGAGCGTGGTACTTTTCCCGAAGCGGTTCGGGAATGACGTCTTCGCTGAGAACCACCGCGTCGGGATAACGCCCCAGCGCTTTGGCGACCCACTGAACGTGGTTGAGCTGCGTCATGCCGCTGGTTTCCCCCGGCTGAGTCATCAGATTGGCAACGTAAACGACGGGGCGCTTCGATGTGCGCAGCGCGGCGGTAAAGTCCTCCACCAGCAGGTTGGGGATGACACTCGTAAAAAGGCTGCCCGGCCCCAGAATGACCATATCGGCATGATGAAGGAGCGAAAACGCCTCGCGCACCGGCTTCACGCCCGAAGGCTCGAGGCGGATACGGCGAATGTCGCGGCCGCGTTCCGCCACCGCCAGCTCGCCGCGCAGCGTCGTTCCGTCGTTCGTCTCGGCGACGAGCGTGACGTTTTCCGTCGTGATCGGCAGCACCCGACCGCGAATCGCCAGCAAACTGTTGACGAGCTCCACGGCGTTTTTGAAATCGCCCGACTGCTCCGTCGCCGCCAACAAAATCAAATTGCCGAGACTGTGCCCTTTCAGATCGCCCTGGCCGAAGCGGAAGTTCATGAAGGCCCGCAGCTGATCGTCGTTTTCGCTCAAAGCGACCAGACAATTACGGATGTCGCCGGGAGGCAGCATGCCCCAGTCACGCACCAGACGCCCGGAACTGCCCCCTTCGTCGGTCACCGTGACCAGGGCGACGATGTTGCGCGTATAGCCCTTCAGCCCCTTCAAAAGAGAAGAAAGCCCCGTCCCGCCGCCGACTGCCACAAAATGGGGTCCTCCTGCGAGACGGAGCTGTACGGCCGCCGCCGCCGCTTCCCGTTCGTTTGTTCTTTTCGATATGAAGCTTCGCACACGGCGGCTGTTGCGGAACAGCAGAGATACGGTCACGCCGCCGGCCAGACAGCCGCCGACAAAAATCAGCGCCACGGCGAACAAAAGCGTCATGATTTCCGCCCTCCCCGCTCGTCCCGTTCGAGGTCACGATGCTTGATACGGCACTCCACGCCGTCGATCCGTCCCAATCGCTCACTCAGCCATTCAGCCGCAAAAACAGAGCGATGACGGCCGCCTGTGCAGCCGATGGCGATCTGCAAATAGTTTTTGCCGCTGAAATGGTACACGGGAATGATGCTCTCAAAAAGCTCCAGACTCTGGTGCAAAAACGAGCTGGCCATCGGATCGCTGTAGATGTACTTTTGTACCGGTTCGTCACGTCCCGAGAGATGTTTCAGCGTCTCCACGTAATAAGGATTGACGAGAAAACGCACGTCCAGCATAAAATCAGCGTCAAGCGCCACGCCGTACTTGAAGCCAAACGAGCTGACCGTCACCTGCAGTCCGGCCGGATTGCGCGCCAGGATCGAGAAGATCTCGGCGCGAAGCTGGGCGCTCGACAGCGCGGAAGTATCGATGATACGGTCGGCGATGCGACGGAACTGCGCCAATTGTTTGCGCTCAAGGCCGATCCCTTCCAGCAGGGAGTTCATGAAGCCCAGCGGATGACGCCGGCGCGTCAAACTGTAGCGGCGCAGCAACACATCCTCCGACGCTTCGAGAAAGAGAATCTGGACGTCGACGCCCTTCCGCTTCAGATCGTCGAGCACGCGCGGCAGACAGTCGGGCAGATCGAGGCTGCGCACGTCGATCACGGCCGCCACGCCGTTTTCCAGCGCCTTGGGATGCTGAGACAGGATCCCGATCAGCTCCGGAAGCATGCCGACGGGAATGTTGTCGACCGTAAAAAAGCCCTGATCTTCCAGAAGATGCAGCACGCTGCTTTTTCCGCTGCCGGACAGCCCCGTGATGATCAGCAGTTTTTTCGGAAGCATGATCTTGCCGCTCACTGATTCTGTCGTACCAGAACCGGATGCCCCGCCGCCTTGATGTCCTTCGCGATCTCGTCGGCCACCGCACGGTCGCGGCCGCCGGCCACGATCACGCGATAATAATTCTTGCCGCGCACCTCCGCCTGGCGCACCACGGCGCTGTGTCCCATCTTCTGAAGCGACGAAACGACGGCATTCGCCGCCGCGCGGTCGGTGTAAGAACCGCACTGGATAATGAACAGGCTCTTGTCGATGCTGCCGCCGCGGACAACGACGCGATTTTCCCCTGGCGCAGCCTCGCCTTTCTTGGGATCGACACGAGCAGCACGTGGTTGCGACGGGCTTTTCGCCGACGCATTGTCACCACCCTCGCCGCTTGTCGTGGCCGGGCGGTCTTCGGTCTGGGAGCGGCCGTCGCTTTTACGCTGTACGGGTTGAGCGATGATCACATTGTCAATTTTCTCTTTTTTCGTCACCACGCCGTCTCTCTTGGCGCTCTGGTGTTGGGCAATCGGGCGCGGCTGTGTGATAACGGTTGGCTTCGGAGGGTTAGGAGCCCAAAGAAGGCGAACTCCGACCACCACAATGCCTAATGCGACAACGCCAAGAATCGGCAGCATAAAGTCGCCAAACGGGACAGCCGGTTTTTGTTTAAAACGGCTTGTTGATCTGGCCGCCATAAAAATCACCTCAGTTTCATAGAATCGTAACATAAACAACAACGGAGACAAGCAGACTTGTCCCCGTCCGAAAATCCTCGTTACTTTTTGCGGCGTCTATAAGTCGTCGGGATATCAAGTCCAGAGCCAAGCCCTTCAAAAATACTGTGAGGCTCTTCCGAAACCACGTCGCTGGGCGTCAGGTTCTGTTTCTCGAACAAGCCGGCGGAATCTGCCCCGGCCTGCGCCTTGGTGTCGTTCTTATCGGCAAGGATGTCCTTGAATCCCGTAGCGATCAAGGTAAAGCGCACGGTATCGCCCATCGAGGGATCAATGCCCTGTCCCCAGATGATGTTCGCGTCCTCGCGGGCGGAAGCGGAGATCAACTTCGCCGCTTCGTTCATCTCGAGAATGCTCAGGTCTTCGCCGGACTCGATACAGTACAGTACGGAGGAAGCACCGTTCATCGGCGACGTCATCAGCGGCCCGTTCATCGCCGCGCGGGCCGCCGCGAGCACGCGGCCATCGCCCTTGGCTTCGCCGACTCCCATGATCGCCGTCCCCGCGTCGCGCATGATCGTGCACACGTCCGCAAAATCCACGTTGACCTGCATGATCTTGCGAATGACGCCCGTCACGCCGGCGACGGCCTGCCGAAGGACTTCATCGCTCATCTTGAAGGCTTCCTGCCACGTCGTCGATTTATCGGAGAGCTCAATGATGCGGTCGTTGTGCACGATGACCAGAGCGTCGACTTTCTCGCGCAGTCTGCTGATGCCCTCGGTCGCCTGCCGAATGCGCTTCGGTCCCTCCCAGCTGAAAGGATACGTTACGATCGCGACGACCAGCGCGCCGACCTTTTCCTTGGCGATGCCGGCGATCACGGGAGCCGCGCCTGTACCAGTGCCACCGCCCATACCGGCGGTGATGAAGACCATGTCGGCCCCTTCGAGAAGGTTCGTGATTTCCTCCTCAGACTCCTGAGCCGCGTCTTGTCCCACGCTGGGATTCGCACCGGCGCCCCGCCCTTTGGTCAGATTGCGCCCCAGGATCAGTTTCGACGAGGCCTCCGAAAGCCGCAGCGCCGCAACGTCGGTGTTGCCGGCAATAAAATCCACGTCGTCGATGCCGCTGCGAATGATCGTATTCAGTGCGTTGCCGCCGGCGCCGCCGACACCTATAACCTTGATAACTTCTCGAGGAACTAAGGTGCTGATATCGTCATCCTCAAGGGGTGCATCGTTGGTGATCGAGAAGATCTCGCTGTCGTCCATGGAACCGGTCCTCCTTAGAATAATTCTCTGAAAAGTTCTTTCGCATTGCGGGCAAAGGATTTAAGGGGCGACTGAGAAGGTCTTCTCGCACCTTTCATTCTCTTAGAAGATTTGCCGGGGGCAATGTTTTTGAAAATCGACATAGGCGCTTCCACGTATGCAAAGGGATTCTTTCTTCTTTCCATCAGATATACGACGATCCCCGATACGGCACTGTAACGGCAGTCATTGCGTCCTCGCTGCATCTCCTCCCGAAGCACGGGCACGCCGACTCGCACGGATGTTCCCAAATAAGAATCGGCAAACGGAACGATACCTTTGGTCATCACGACGCCGCCCGTCAGAATCACGTCAGTGGGAAGACCCGCCTTTTGGATAGCCTTGAGGCTGGGAACAACGCTGTCAGCAAAAAGCTCGTCCAGACGGCTCGCAATGATCTCCCCCACTTCCTCCTTGCCGAGTTCACGCTTCCGGCCGCGGTGTTCCACCGTCAGCGATCCATCCGTTTCCGCCTTCGGATCCACGTCGATATCTTTTTTCAGCTCTTCCGCAATCGCAAAGGGAATTTTCATGACGCAGGAAATGTCGTTGGTAATATGATCGCCGCCAACGGGAATTTCCGCGGCGTGAACCATATGTCCTTCGGAAAAGATCGACACGCTCGTCGTTCCGCCGCCAATCGCCACAAGGGAGGCGCCCATCGCCCGCTCGTCGGCGCTCAGCGTTCCCAAAGCTTCGGCGACAGGTTTCAGAACAAGGCCAACGACAGAGACTCCCGCTTTTTCTACACAGTTTACCACATTTTGCGCTACAGTAGTAGGGATTACGAGCGCCGTCAGTTCGACCTCCAGACGGATGCCCGTCATCTCCAAAGGGTTGTCGATCCCGCTGTTTCCGTCGAGAGCATATTTAATGGGAATTGAATGGAGGCAGCAACTGCTCGGCGGCAGCTGAAGCTCGCTCAGCGCCGTCTCGATGACCCGTTCGATGTCTTCGGCCATGATCTGGCGCGGTGAACGCCCCAGGGAAATTTTCCCCTTCAGCACGTGGCATTTTACGTCGATACCGCTGAAAGCGACCACAGCGCGGCTGATCTTTATACCGCTGAGCATAGACTCGGCATCGGCGATAGCGTCGGAGACCGAACTGACCGCCTGATCGAGATTGACGATCATGCCTTTGCGCAGACCTCGAGAAGGCGCCTGTCCTATGCCTATGATCTGAGCTTTATCGGGATTTTCCGGCGCTCGTTCGGCAACTGCCACGGCTATTTTCTTCGTACCGAGATCAAGTCCCACCAGGATGTCAGAATCTCTGCCCATGAATTCTCTCTCCTTTACCCTTAAACGTCATTCAGGGATGACACTATCTTTCTTAATAATTATTTTATCTTCGTACGTCGCATCTATCGACGTTTTTTGTCCTGGTTTCGCGCCAGTCAATTCTCTCACGACGATGAGACTTTTTTCAAGACGAGACACTTTTCCAATAAAAGACGACCGGCTTTTTGTCCTTATGTTTTCAAAAACACAGGCGATCACATCCTCTCCGCCGCGGCGGAGCAGTTCAACGTCGGAAACTTTCAGGTCCTTCTGGGAAAGCAGGGTCTGCTGCAGTGAATCAAGCCATTGATACGGAACCGTCAAATGAGTAACTCCGTTGAGTCCTAGATCCTCGAGCAAGGGGAACGTATTTCCTACCCGAAGTTCAGGGAGCTGCGGAATTTCCGCGGTCAGCACCTTGTCCCATAAATCGCGGCGCCATGCCGCACCGTCCTGCGCGATAAGATACTCGGCATGCTGCCAGACGATTTTCATGACCGGGACAAAAGGGACCGCGGTCAGTTTCAGGGCGCCGCGAAAAGGGCTCCATTGCGTTTCTATCGCAAAGGGGTACTGCCGTTCATAGCTTTTGAGCTCGCTTTTCGCCAGAAGCCATGCCGGATGAAAATTCAGGAATGACTCGCTCCAATCGCGCAGATTCATCTCGAATTCGGCCGAAAAATTCTCAACCTGCAACGACTTCAGGCGAAAGGGTTGAAAACGATCGTTCAGGCACAGAAAAGATCCCGTTAAAAAAGAGTATATGCACCACCGCAATCTTTTCCGCATTGCCCGCCCCCACAAAAATTAAGATGTCAAAGAGCTGACGCAAAACTCCTGTTCAACTCTTGAATGACCAGATCTCCAATCACACAGACATCGCCCGCCCCTTCAGTCAGAATCAAGTCGCCGGGACGAACCAGCGACATGACTCTTCCCGCTGCTTCAACTTTATTCTGAGCGAGAACGCAGTTGCCGCCACGTTTGGCCACTGTGGCGCCGATCAGTTCGGACGACACGCCGGGAATCGGTTGCTCGTCCGCCGCATAGATCGGCAGCAGCACGACCTGAGGCACGCTGGCCAGCACTTCCGCGAAACGATCGAAAAGAGCCTGGGTCCGCGTGTAGCGATGAGGCTGAAATATCAACAGGATTCGACGGTCAGGGTACATAAGCCGGACCGCGTTCAGCGTCGCCTCGATCTCGCGGGGATGGTGTCCATAATCGTCGTATACCAAGATATTGTCCGGACACATGGCGCGCAGCTGGAGACGCCGCTTCGCCCCATGAAACATTCTCATGGCCTTTTGAACGATGTCGAAGGAAACTCCCAGTTCATGAGCGACGCCACATGCCGCCAGAGAATCGAGAACATTATGTTCGCCGGAAATCACCAGCTCAATGGTTCCCATCTTCCGGCCTTTCGCATAGAAACTGTAATTCAAACCGCCGCCGCAGTGATACTGGATGTCCGCGGCGTAAAAATCGAACGAAGGGTCGCGCCCAAAAAGATGCACGCGATTCTTCAAATCGTCCGGAAGCGCTTCGATCACCTTTTTAACTCCGGCATCCTCTCCACATAGGAAGAGTTTACCGCCTTCCTTGGTGTTGCAAAGAAAACGACCAAAGGCATCGATGACGGCCTGAAGATCGGGATAATGATTCACGTGATCCCAATCGACGTTGGTCACGACGGAGTAAAGAGGGTGAAAATACTCAAAAGACTCGTCGCTTTCGTCAAGCTCGGCGACCATATACTCACCCATGCCGAGCTTGGCGTTGCATCCGATGTCGCACAGTTCTCCTCCGACCGCAATGGTGGGCTGCATGTCGGCTTGCTCAAGAATATAGCTGATTAGCGAAGTCGTCGTCGTTTTGCCGTGTGTTCCGGCCACGCCGATGCCGTTCTTGGAGTCGAAGAGCAGACTCAGCAGCTCGGCCCGCTGCATCACAGGAATCTCTTTCCTGCGCGCCTCGGCCAGCTCGGGATTGGACGCGGGGATAGCGCTGCTGTACGCCAGCAAATCGACTCCGCACTCATCCAAATGGCGCACGTCGTGTCCGTAAAGGATTTTTACGCCGGCTTTCTCCAGCTTTTCGACGTAAGCCGTGCGCCCCATATCGCAACCGCTGACATTGAAGCCCAACTCGTGGAAAAGCAGTGCCAGCCCGCTCATCCCCGCTCCGCCAACACCCATAAGGTGGATGTTCTTGATACTGCCCAGATCTATTTTTTTTCGACTCACGTGGGATTCCCCTTTCAAACTGTGAGGCTGCGCAAGGCTTCATAAAGTTTTACCGCGCCTGCGCTCGAATCCTCACAGCTCATGCGCCGCTCTGCAACAGACTGCAAGGCCGCACGAAACTGTTCTTGAGAAGAGCCCTCCAAGAAGACGGGGGCTCCCGTCAATTTGGAGAAATATTGGGCGTTGCTCAACTGATGCTGTCGAGCGGCTTTTAACCACGGCACGACGAGCGCCGGGATTCCCAGAGCCCGAAGTTCGGCCAGTGTCGAAGCTCCAGCTCGGCAGATAATCATGTCCGCTGCAGAAAACACCGTCGCCATGTCCCAGCAGGCTTCATGAGTCAACGCTTCGGGGAAAGGACGGTCTTCGTCCTTGATTCCCATACACAAGACTTTATAACTCGTTGATTTTATCATATTTTGTGCATCTTGCAGCACTTTTCTCATGCCGCCGCTCCCCAGAGAGCCGCCCAAAATAATAATCAATTTTTCGTCATCGCCCAGAAGCGTCCCCAGCAGCCGTTTCTGGGCGTCCTTTTTATCGATCAGGTGGATCTCGCGCAACGGCATCCCCGTCACAATTTTTTTTGCCGTGCCCAGTCCCTTGCACTCTTCCCAGGCACAAGCGACAGGAATACCGCATCTGGCCGCAAAACGGGTGACCTTCCCCGCTACGGTATTCTGTTCATGCATGAGCACGGGAACATGGAGGCAACGCGCCGCCAGCAAGACGGGCATCGAAAGATAACCGCCAAACAGCACACAACGGTCGATCCGTTCTTTCTTTAAAATCGCGCGCGCCTCGAAAAAAGAACTGAAAAGGTGTTTCCAGCGCTTCAGCGAACGCAGGCCGGACACTCCCAAAGGAGAACCTTCCAGAGACAATCTTCGAGGAACTACGCCATGAGCCTTATAAATTTCATCTTCCAGCGGGCGGCTGCCCGAGAGCCAAATGACAGATTCGCCCCGCTTCTGCAGCCACAAGCCGAAAGCAACGGACGGGATGATATGACCGCCGGTCCCCCCGGCAGCCAGCAGGATTCTGTACGTCACGTCACCGTCCTCCTCTACGCGCCTTCTATCGGTTCTTTGATCAGTCTGATCAGCAGACCGATCCTTGCCCACATGAATACCAGCGAGGTGCCTCCGTAGCTGATAAACGGCAGAGGCATGCCTGTCAGAGGGATCAGTTTCATGACGCCGCCCAGATTGATGAAAAATGGCAGCAGTACCGCGACGCAGCATCCCCAGATGAGAATACGCCGTTCCGGCGTCGCTTTTCTGTATGCGGCATAGACGCGCAGCGTCCAAAACACAAACAGAAGAAAAACGCTCATCGTGCCGACAAGCCCCAACTGTTCTCCAAGAGCAGGGAAAATAAAGTCGTTATGTACTTCCGGCAAGAACTGCTGGCCCCGCCCAAGACCGATGCCCCATATTCGCCCGTTGGCAAAAGCGATCAGTCCCTGAATGACCTGATAGCCGGAACCCAGCGGATCGGTCCAAGGGTCGAGCCATGTTTCGATCCGTTCGGCGCGATATCCATAATTCGCCATGTACCATAGCACCGGAGATACGGCAATTCCCGTAATCAGCGGCAACAAGATGCCGTACCGTTCGATGAAAAGAGCGCCGACGATGCCCACGAGCAGCAGCAAGCCGCCAAAGTCAGGTTGTTTCATGATGATCAGGGCAAAAGGAGCAAACAGGATGCCGCTAAGGATCAGCGCTTTCCACATGCTGTTCACCCGCATATAGACTTTGCCAAGATGAATCATCATCACAAAGCTCACGACTTCCAACGGCTGAAAGTTGACTGGACCAAGGCGAATCCATCGGGAAGCCCCTTTGACGACGACTTTCAACGGAGAAAAAACCGTCATCGCCAGCAGCCCAAAGGCCACGGCCAGCAAAAAAACGCTGTGTTTCGACCAGAAACTCAGCGGCACCTGCGTCACCACGATAAACCCCGTCAAAGCTACCATGAGCCACAGCGCCTGCTTCAATCCCGGCGAAGAAAGATCCCAGCCCGTCATCGACGAGACCACAACAACGCCCAACGTGGAAAGGATCAAGGGCACAATCCACAGTCCAAAAACGCTCCCGCTGCCGGCGTCGCGATTATAAAACCGCGCCCCTCTTATCTGGTTAGAATAGCGTTCTGACGAGTTGGGCAAAATGATCTCCCCGTTCTTCATAACTATGATACATGTCCCAGCTTGTGCAGGCGGGAGAAAGAAGGACTTTATCGCCGGGGCCGGCAAGTTTCGAGGCTTTCTTCACAGCTTCGCTCATATCGTTCGCCCGCACGGCATGTCTGTAACCGGCAGCCAGCAGCGCCGCAAAAATTTTTTCGGCTTCGGAACCGATCACAATCGCGGCAAACGTCTCTTCGCACACGACTCGGGCAAGTTCATCATAGCGTTCGCCCTTGCCCTGGCCGCCAAGGATGATGAGTTTGCGGCCGCTGATGCTGTGCAAAGCTGCGATCACAGCGGCCACGTTGGTTCCTTTGGAATCGTCGATGTAAAGGACGCCATTCCGTTCGCCCACCGGTTCACAGCGATGGTGGAGGACTTCAAAACTGGCAAGCCCCGCGGAGGGATCGATGTCGCGAAACGCAAGCGCCACGGCGGCACAAGACATGGCGGCATTTTCCAAATTATGGGCGCCGAGCAGTTTCAACGAGCTTTTATGGAACAACAGGCGGCGTCTTTCGCGATCGACCAGAAGCACATCGCTGCCGTCCATGTCGATCCTCAAATTGCCGCGTCCCAGCGCGCAAACGGTACGTCCCGCCGGGACGCGGAACGCGTCGATGTCATGCGTCACCGCGTAGCACTCCCCCTCACGGGGCAGAAAGATCCTGCACTTGTCGCTTTTGTAGTTCTCATAACTGCCATGCCAGTCAAGATGATCGGGGGCCAGATTCGTCAGGACGGCAACGTCCGGTCTGAGCTGCGTGTTCCAGTGCAGCTGAAAACTGCTCAGCTCCATCACGATGGCGTCGTAACTCCGATCCGCATGGGCCGCCAAGGGATCGCCGATGTTCCCCACAGAGACGGCATTCAGACCGCAACTTTGCAACAGATGGGCAATCAGCGCCGTACAGGTTGTCTTGCCATTGGTGCCCGTCACGGCGATTATTTTTCCTTTGAGATGTGACGCAAGGAGATCAAGTTCTCCCTGCACGGGAACGTTTGCAACGCGGGCCAGTCGTACCGCCTCGGACTTTTCCGGGACGCCCGAGCTTACCACCATCAGGTCGCACTGGCAACATCTGGGGGTATGGCCGCCGACTTCCCATTGAATTCTCGCCTTGCTGAAGAGCTCCTGCGTCTGACGAGGAAGTTCCGCCCGGCAGTCAGTCACGAAAACGCTGGCGCCGCATTGGGCCGCCCAAAGCGCCAACGCCTGTCCGCTGACGCCGGCGCCGACAACAGTAATCTTATGAACCATCCAAACCCCTTCCTTCACCGTGCGCCGCAGGCAGACTCAGACGACGGCAATCCCGTCCGGTCAGACAAGCAGGAAATGCAGCAGACAATACGCAAAGGCTGCGCAGAACAGGGGACAGAGCGCGTGAATCATCCAAAAGCGGACGACAATACGATCTTCGGGCCAGCCGAGAAGCTGAAAATGATGATGGATCGGGCTCATCCTGAACACCCGCTTGCCCCACCCGTGAATGGCAATCAGCTGAATCACGACCGAGAGCATTTCCAAACCGAATCCCATGCCGACGGGAACAAGAACCAGTACGCCGGTCCCCATAAAAGCGCAGGACGCCATCAGTCCGGCCAGGAAATGTGCCCCTACGTCGCCCATAAAGACTTGGGCAGGGTGACAGTTGTGCCACAGGAAGCCCAGCGAGATGGCGGCGCCGGCGGCGGTTCCGTAATAACCGGAATCAGGCGACAGAAGATAGAGCGCCGCGAAAGTGATCGCGCTTGCCCCGGCAGCGAGGCCGTCAAGACCGTCAGTCACGTTCACCGAATTCTGTATTCCGACGGCAAAAAACAACGCGACGGGCCAAATCCAGTGGCCAATCGAGCAGCCGCCCCAGAGGGAGGGAATCGTGCCGTCCAGTCCCAGCAAAAGGAACCACAGAAGCGTAGTTGCCGCCTGCAGGATAAATTTCTGCATGCTGCGCAGTCCCTCGCTGGATTTGTTCTTGAATTTCAGCATGTCGTCGGCCAGGCCAACCATCGCCGCAAGGATCGGATAGGACCAGAAAACCACACCGGAACGATGGCCCTGGATCATTTGACTGATCAGAAGCCCCGAGCCGATCAGCAGAAAGACCACGCCGCCCATGGACGGCACGTTCGCCTTGACCTCTTCGTCAATGTGCGTTCCATAGGCTTTTTGCACCTGAGACACATGACGCTGTCGCATCCAAACGATCCACGAACGTTGAGCGGCGATTTCGCAGAAAAAAATCACGCAAAAGATCAGCAGAGGCTGCATCATCGTCATCGTCATAATTCAAGCGCCTTGACCACGCGTTCGAGATGATTGCCGCGCGAGCCCTTGACGAGAATCACGTCGCCTTCGCCCGGCCGCGTCCTATCCACCGCCTCGATCAGCGCATCGATGGAGTCGTAGTAATAATCCGCCGCCCCCTCGACGTTTTTCCATTCTTCGCCGAAGAGATACAGCAGGTCGCTGACTTGAAGCGCCCGCTCAAAGATCCTGCCGTGTTCCGAAACTGACGCCGTTCCCAGCTCCAGCATTTCGCCGAGGATCAAAAAACGGCGCCCCGGGATGTCGGCGGAGTCCATGGCGGCCAGAGACGCTTTCACAGCGGCTGGACTGGCATTGTAACATTCGTCGAGAATCGCCGCGCCGCTTTCGGACAGACGCACTTCGCCGCGTCCGGCGCTGTTGCGGCACTTGGGCAACGACGCCGCGATCTCGCGGCTGGAAAGTCCCAGACGCCCCGCGATGGCGATGGCGCAGCAGAGCGGATAGAGCTGATGCACGCCGGCCAACGGCAGAGAAAGGTTGAACGACAAACCGTCCAGCCCCGTCAGGATCGCGCGCACCGTAAAATGATCTTTTTCCCAGCTCAATCGCTCGCGGGCAAAGAGCACTTCGCCGCAACGGCCGAAACGGATTACTTCCGGCAGTCCCAACTCTTCGGCGCGCGTACAGAGCATTTCGTTGTCGCCGTTGATCACGGCGCAGCGCAGATTTTTCGACGCCAAAATTTCCGATTTGGCCTGAAGCACGCCTTCAAGGGAAGCGAAACTTTCCAGATGGGCCGGCGCCACCTCGGTGATCGCAGCGATCGTCGGCGGCAGATAACTCACCATCGCGGCGATTTCCCCGCGATGATTGGCGCCCATTTCCAACAGCATGACTTCCGTGTCTGTCGGTGCGGCCAGCACCGTCACGGCACAGCCGATGAGCGTATTATAGTTGCCTCCGGCAACGTGAAGTTTAAAATAATCTTCCAAAAGAGCTTTCGTATCGTTTTTCGCGGAAGTTTTTCCGACGCTGCCCGTGATGGCAATCGTTTCGCGCAGATGCTCCAGCGATCTCAGATAGGCCGAGGCCAAAGAGGCAAGGCCGAATTCGCAGCGTTCCGGCGTCAGGACAAAAGCGCATTGGGGATACAGCGAGCTCCATTCCTCTTGATATGCCGCCGCCTCGCAGACGATCAGCGAGGCCCCCTTCGCAAGCACGTCGGGAATGAAGCGGTGCCCGTCGACCTTGGTGCCGTGAAGCGCCACAAAGCCTTCGCCTTTCTGCGTTTCGCGGCTGTCCACCCGAATGACCAGAGGCAGCTCGGGGTCGGTTCCCTTCACCGTCACGCCGGCCTGCGACGCCAATCGACTCAGTCTCACCGGATCTTCACTCCCCTCTCGCAGCTCCAGCCCTCGACGACCGACCGGTCGCTGTAAGGATATTTGACACCGTTGATTTCCAGATACGCTTCCGGCCCCTTGCCGGAGAGCACCAGCAGATCGCCGCGGCGGCACCAGTCCAGCGCCTTGCGGATCGCGGCGTCTCGAGGAAGTTCAATGGACCAGCAATCGTCGGCGCGAACTTCTTTGATGCCCGCCATAATCTGTTCGGCGATTTTTACGGGATCTTCCGTGCGCGGGTTGTCCATGGTGACGAAGATCCGATCGGCTTTCTGCGCCGCTGCCCGCCCCAGCAACGGACGATGCCCGGCGAAACGGTCGCCGCCGTGCCCGAAGAGACTGACGAGTCGTCCTTCGGTCAACGGGCGCAGCGTTTCCAACAGCGCTTTCAGCGCATCCGCCGTGTGCGCGTAATCGATGACGACGCGCACGCCGTTGTCGAGATTCAGGCGTTCCATGCGTCCGGGCACCTGAGGCATGAGAGCCAGACCTGCGACGACTTTTTTTTCGTCGCAGCCTTCGGCTAAACAGACGGCCGCCGCGCCAAGCGCGTTTTCCACGTTATAGCGCCCCGAAAGCGGGATATGAACGCGCCCCATCTTTCGCCCGTCGAGGGTCAGGTCGAATTCGCTCCCGTCGATATCGAGCTTTACATTCGTCCCCTGCAGGCGGGCCGGAGCTTCGAGAGCCCAGGTCATGGCCTCCGGAAACTCGGCCGCAAGACGGCGGCCGTATTCGCTGGCGGCGTTCGGCGCCACGGCCGCGCCCGGCTTCAGATATTTGCGGAACAGCGTCGCCTTGGCTTCGTAGTAATTCGCCATCGTCCCGTGAAAGTCGAGATGTTCGGGCGTCAGATTGGTGAAAACGGCACCGTCGTAAACGCATCCGCTCAGACGTCCCTGCACGATGCCGTGCGAGGAGCATTCCATGGAACAGGCCTGGCAGCCGTTCTCGACCATGCTTTTCAAGAACTGCTGAATTTCGCTGCCCTCGGGCGTCGTGCGGTCGGCGAGCACAGACGCGGAACCGTCGTCGTAAACGATCGTTCCCAGCAGGCCGCATTTGACGCCGCAGTTTTGCAGAATGCTGCGCACCATGTAGCTGGTGGTGCTTTTGCCCTGCGTTCCCGTAACGGCGAACATTTTCATCTTTTCAGACGGCTCTTCGTTCAAAGCCGCGGCGATATATCCCATCGCCGCCCGGACGTCGGTTACCTGGATCCAAGGGATCGGCAGTCCCGACACAGGGCGCTGAATCAAAAGATACGACACACCGGCTTTCAGCACCTGCTCGATGAAACGATGCCCGTCCGCATGAAGCCCTACGACGCAAGCAAAAATATCTCCCGGGCCGACGGTCCGGGAGTCGCTTTTCAGGGTGCAGTCCGCCGGTATTTTGTTCCAGTCACCGCCGATATCTGTCAGAAGCCCAGCATTTTTCAGATCTTCAAGTCCTCTTTTTAATCGCCGATCCATGGTCACGCACTCCTCTTACTTGACTCCGATGCCCTTCAGACGTTCCACTTCGTCGACAATTTTTTTAAAAACCGAACCGGCGACGGGACCGCCGTAGTACAAACTGCCCGTCACATCGCCGAAAACGATCAGCATGGTATACTCAGGATCGTTCGCGGGCCAGAAGCCGATCATGGACGAATTGTAAAGCCCTTTGACGTACTTCCCGTTCCGGGCAACCTGAGCGGTACCGGTTTTTCCGGCTACGTGGACCAGCTCGCTGTCGGCCGGTTTGCCCGTGCCGCTGACCACTACCTGGCGCAGGACGCCGCGAAGCCATTTGGAATTTCGCGGCGAGACGACGCGGTTCACCTCCATCGGTTCGGAGTGATACACCTGATGCCCTTCGCCGTCGACGGCCGAACGCACCAGATAAGGACGGAGGAGCACGCCGTCGTTGACGATAGCGTTGAAAGCCGTGACAAGCTGAAGCGGCGTCACCGCGAAACCTTGCCCGATGGCGACGTTCGCCGGAGTGATCCCGTACCACTTGTCAGCCGTCGGCAACAGCCCCACTTCCTCACCGTTCAGTTTGATGCCCGTGCGGGAACCGATCCCCCAAGAGCGCATTTCCTCATACGTACTGAAGGGAGGCATTTTCATGCCGATCTGGGCCATGCCCACGTTCGACGATTTTTCGATGATCTGTGCCACCTTCATGACGCCGTTGTCCTTCGGATGGGAATCGCTGATATAACCGTCGGCCACCTTCAAATGCGCGGGACAACGGAATGAATCGCCCTGTTTCACTCTTCCCTGTTCAAGCGCCATGGCGACCATAATGGGTTTAAAGGTCGACCCCGGTTCGTACACCCGGTTTACGGCATTGTTGCTCAAGGCTTTCAGATTCTTGAATGTAGAACGATTGTTTGAATCGAAAACGGGATAACTGGCCATGGCCTTGATGGCGCCGGTCCTCGTTTCCAGACAAATTCCCGCCGCCCAGGGAGCCTTGATCTCGGCGGCTTGAGCGCCAAGAAAACGCTCTATTGCATATTGTATTTCAGAATCGATGGTCAGGTACAATCCCTGCTTTCCGCTGTGGGACTTCGCCCCCTGCGTCACGTCCACGGCCGCCGGCGCGCCACGGTAACTCGTGTGCATTTTTTCGGGAACCACCAGCGTGCCGTTCCACATCAGCTCGATGCCGGCAAGCCCCCAGCCGTCCTGATCGCAGAATCCCAGCAGGTGTGAAAGCATATTTCCCTTCGGGTAGATCCGTTTGCGTTCCTCTCTGATGTAAAATCCCTTGCCGCAGTTCTTTACGATCTCTTCTGCTTCGCTGCGCTCAAGATAACGTTTGATCCAATAAAAGCGACGATCCAATTTTTTGCCCAGGGCCTGCACTTTCACCTTGCCGATATAAGGCGCCAGATTGTCGAGACTGCCGGGCTCAAAACCTTCCACTCCCGGATCGAGAAACACGCTGTATGTCGTAACGGAGAGAGCCAGCGGCTCGCCGCGGCCGTCATAGATGCTGCCCCGGTCCATCGCCTTGCGCTCGTTCTGCTGATATTGCTTGGCGAGCTGCTCGGCCGCCCGACGATCCGGGTAAATATGGACCTTCACCAGCGCGGCCAGATACCAGGCCATCACGATAAAGACGAGACACCACTGAATTTTTCTGCAGCACGGCTCTCTTTTCGTCTCACCCGTTCTCCCTTCCGGCATTTCCTCGTCACCCGTTCTCCGTCAAAAGCGATTCCCCATTATCATCATTAACGAGACAACACGACTTCCGAACCGATCAGAGAAGCGGCCCTTGTGCCGCTGGAGCGCCCGACGCCATCCAGACGGACGGCGCCCGCCAGATGAACCTGAGTCATGCCGAGCTGATGGGCCGCATAAGTATAGATCACGCGGGGCGACATCATGGCCGCCGCTTCGCGCTCCAGATCGCGGCATTCTTTCTCGCACGTATCCAGCTGTCCCTGAACCGCAGAGATAGCCTCATCCATCCGCTGAGAATCGTTCCTCAGCATCGACAGAAGCCCCAGACACATAATTGAAGTGATAAAGAACATCACTAACGCCTGTCCAAACTTCCCGGAATTTCTTCTCGAATATCTTACACCCTGCGCCATGGTCCGATCCGCCCTTTCACCTTGTTCGACATGTTTTTCTTGAGAAAGCCGCGAAGCCGTGCGCTACGCGACTTCGGGTTGCGTTCCACTTCCTCGTCGTCAGGAACCTGTCCCTTTCGCGGCTCCAGAACGCCTTTCCCCTCTTCGTTCCACTCCTTAAACCGCCGCTTGACGATGCGGTCCTCCAACGAGTGGTACGTCACGACAAGCAGCCGCCCTTCCTCTACCAGGAGCGAAAAAGCTTCGCTCAAGCCCCGCTCCAGCGCGCCCAGTTCGTCGTTCACCGCAATCCGCAAGGCTTGGAACACCTTGCGCGCCGGATGGCCGTTCATCTTGCGCATCACCGGGGCGGGAATCCCCCGGCGGATCACATCGACCAGTTCCGCCGTGGTCGCTATCGGCCTTTTCAGCCGTTCTTTGACGATCTCGCCGGCGATGCTCCAGGCGAAACGCTCTTCACCGTACTTTCGAAAAATATCCGTCAGAGATTCTCGCGAAAGTTCATTCACTAATTCCGACGCCGCTCGAGCTCCTCCAGCGGGATTCATCCGCATATCCAGCGGCCCGTCCTCGCGGAATGAAAAACCGCGTTGACTGTCGGCCAGCTGCATATTCGACACGCCCAGATCGAGCACCACACAGTCAACTGTCTGAATCTCGACAGACGCGCAAAGTTCTCTCATGTTCCGAAAATCTCCGTCGAGAGCCAAAAAACGTTCCCCAAAAGGGGCCAGCCGCTGACGGGCGATGTCTCGCGCCCGTTCATCACGATCGATGCCAATGACCCTCCACCGGGGAGAGCGCTTCAAAAACGCTTCCGAATAACCGCCCAATCCCAGCGTGCCGTCGACGATCAACGCGTCGGCTTTGAGATCCATGCTCTCGACGACTTTCGTCAGGAGCACGGGAACGTGCTCAAACTCCAAGATCCGACACCCCCTCGGCCAGGGAAGTGAAGTTCTCCAGCATTTCGTCATTACTGGCGGCCCATTTCTCGCTGTTCCAGATTTCCAGATGATCGTTGACTCCATTGACGACGACCGCGTCGCTTAACAGCGCATATTTGCGCAGTTTTGCAGAAAGCAGAATGCGTCCCTGCCCATCCACGGGAAGTTCCTCCGCCGCCCCAAGCAGCGTGCGCATAAACTGGCGGGCCTGTCCCTTGGTGAATGGCAGCGATTGGAGCTTCTGCAGATATACGTTCCACGCGTCCATGGGGTAGACGGCAAGACAATTATCGAGGCCCACCGTGCAGACCACGGTGTCCCCCATCTGGGAACGAAACTTCGCCGGCATGACGAGTCGTCCCTTGTTGTCTATGCGATGGTCGTAGCTTCCCATGAACATGTCCATTTTCCCCACTTTCTACCACTTTACTCCACCGTGGCCAGAATATCGTTTTTTTCGAGGAGGGTCAATAAGCTGAAAGATCCTCTCAATCGTAGCAAAATGAAGCTTCGACATATTTGTTGACGAGCTATACCCCCAACAAAGAAAAAGACGACAAAACGAGAGCAAAAAAATTGGATCTTCCCCAAGCTGGGGAAGATCCATGATAAATTATCGAAATCTTAGAATTATTAATTACAGGATAAATGCAGATAATTCAAAATATTATTTGTGTAACATGGGACTTTTAAGCTGTTTATATTTTTACGGAATGACGGAGTGGCCCGTAAGCCGGGTTCTGTCTGGGATAGTCATTTATCTAGAACATGCATTGCTGCATGTCTCAAGCGATCTGTACCCGGAGGTCAGCGGGCAGCCTCGGCCCTCCCTATTCGATCTTGCTCCAGACGGGGTTTGCCAGGCACGACAGTCGCCTGTCGCCCGGTGGGCTCTTACCCCACCCTTTCACCCTGACCCGGTGCGGGAACCGGGCGGTCTGCTCTCTGTTGCACTTTCCTGTGGCTCGCGCCAACTGGACGTTATCCAGCGTCTTGCCCTGTGGAGCCCGGACTTTCCTCTCCCGTTCGCACGGCAGCGACTATCAGGACCACTCCGGTTCTGAAGTATATCATCGTTTCGTGCTCGCGTCACGCCGCAATTTTCCGCCAACGCTCCCACGCGGCGCTCCTGCCGGGGGAAGTCCGATGGCAGAAACCATTTCGCTTTTAAAGACGTTATAATAAACGCACTCATACTATTTCTTGATAAAAAGCATTGACATAGTTTGCCGGGCGCTGCGAGGGAGATTCACAAAGCGAGTTGCGCAGACTGCGCAGCAGTCGAGTATGTTCGAGCGACTGGACTCCCTCGCAGCGCCCTTGTGTTCAGCCTTTTAATTGAGGAGTAGTATCAGAGCGTTAAGGAGGTAAAATGAGCCGCCCTTCCGGAAGGACGGCTCATTTTTTACTAAAACGCCGGCAAGCGCTCGTTCTTCACAAAAGGGCGTCGACCTCTCGCCCTTTCAGCGCGTTTTTCAGTCCGCGTTTTCGCTGGCGCGCATCGCCTCTATTGTTTTGCCGATCAGTTCGTCAAGTTCCCAGCCCAGCATCTCGGTTCCCTGACGGATTACGTCGCGTGAACAGCCAGCGGCGAAACTTTTGTCCTTGAATTTTTTCTTCACGGACTTCACTTCGAGGTCGCTCACGCTCTTGGAGGGACGCATGACCGCCACAGCGCCGATCAGACCGGTCAGTTCATCGGCGGCGAAGAGGATTTTTTCCATCCGGTGCTCCGGTCGGGCGGCAATCCCCGTCAGGCCAAAGCCATGACTGGTCGTCGCGTGAATTATGCGTTCGTCGACGCCGTGCTCGCGCATGATCTCTTCTTCTTTGACACAGTGCTGCTCGGGATATTTTTCGAAATCGAGGTCGTGAAGAATTCCCACCGTCTGCCAAAAGTCGGCCTCGTCGCCAAATCCCTGGTCGACGGCAAACCAGCGCATCACATCGCCGACGATACGGCCATGTTTGAGATGAAACTCCCCCGTGTTGTATTCTTTCAACAGTTCATAGGCCTCCTGCGGTGTCGGTATCATCGCGCAACAACCTCCCCTGAAAATTTTCGGATGAAAGAGCCGCCCTGCGGCGGCGTGTCTTTTATTGTACTCTTTTGCACGGTGCGAATCAAACCGGCGCGTTCCACTTTAATCCAACTGGCGACTGCTCTATAATAAGAATAAGGTCACACGTCTTTGCGCAGGAGGAAAACCATATGCTCATCGTTCATCCTCTGGAACCTGTTTTCGACGCCTCATCTCGCGTTCTGATCCTCGGCACCATGCCCTCGCCGAAATCGCGGGAAGCCGGGTTCTATTACGCCCACCCGCAGAACCGTTTCTGGAAAGTTCTGGCGGCGCTTTTCAAAAGCGAGATTCCTTTCGACCGAGAGGCTCGGCGAGGGTTCGTCCTTCGCCATCGTATCGCTCTGTGGGACGTGCTGCGCTCGTGCGAGATCGAAGGCGCCAGCGACGCCTCGATCAAGCGCCCGGTGCCCAACGATCTATCGGTCGTTCTCGATCGCGCTCCGATTCAGGCCATTTTCTGCACTGGCGCAAAATCAGCCGCTTTTTACCGCAAACTGATTGAGCCGGTTACGAAACATCCCGCGATAGCGCTTCCCTCCACCAGTCCTGCCAACTGCGCCGTATCTTTCGAACGGCTTTGCGCCGCCTACGGCGCCATTCTTCCCTGGCTGTAGGAGCGCGCTCGCAAAAGAGGGAAGCGGGCGGAAGGCGCTGGGCGTCTTCCGTCCGCTTCTGTGCCGTCGCGTCACGAGGCGGCGATTTTCTCCGCGTCGAGCACGGCCAGCAGGGGCAGGAGCTTTTCCAGCTCCTGCATGCCTTCGATGTCGCCGTCGAGCATCGGCAACTGCACGATGCCGTACTGTCCGAACTCTTTTTGGATCTGCTCGAGATATTGAGTCTGCTGAGCCCTTTTTTTCTCGAAAAAACTTCCCGTTTCCGGCGGCATGACGCGGTTGACGATCAGCGGCCCCACGGCGATTTCGAACTCATTCATCAGGGCCACGGCTCGCTCCGTTTCGAGAACTGCCAATTTTTCGGCGTTGAGCACAAAGTGGAAGGTCGTCAGTTCGTGATTGGTCAATAATTCGCGGGCACGCTGGAAACGGTCGCGGCGGCGAGTCAAAAGATCGAAAACGGGATCTTCTTTCAGCTTCTCAAGCAGGTCGCGTTCATAATGAGAGGCCAGACGCATCATATCCATAGCTTTGCGGCGCTTCTCCAGCAGATGTTCCATCCACATGCCGAGCACTTCGGGCAACGTCAACAGACGCAGCGTGTGCCCGGTTGGGGCCGTGTCGAAAACGATCGCGTCGTACTTCTGCCCCGCTTGCTCCATCAGATCGACAAAACAATCGAAGATCGCCGATTCTTCCGAACCGGGAGACACATAAGCAATGCGCAGCTGCTTGTCGACCTCCTCCACAATCGCGGGACTGACGATCTGGCGCATCTGTTCGCGAATGCCTTCCATGTATTTCTTCGCTTCGAGCGCAGCGTCGATCTCCAGTCCCCAGAGATTCTCCTCGAGCTTGACCACTGAGCTGCCGATTCCGGTGCCAAACGCATCGGCCAGAGAATGAGCCGGATCAGTGGACACCGCCAGCGTGCGCACACCTTGGCGAGCCAGATGAAGCGCATAAGCCGACGAACACGTTGTCTTGCCGGTACCGCCCTTGCCGCCGAAGAATGTGAACCGTTTATAAGCCATGATTTTCTCCTTAGCCGTCAAATCCGTACTGTCCAGCCTTTTCCGCGATGAGCATCTGCCGGTTCATCATGCGGCGCTCCCAGCCGGGGATATCCTTCGCAATGTAAGGCAGCAGCTCCATCATATAGTAGGAAACCGGATTGGGAATGCCCAGATAATCGCCGAAAAGCAGCAGCATCAGCTCGTCGTTGACGTCGTAAGCCTCCTTGCGAACAACGCCCATGCGCTTGTCAAACGAAGCTCCCCAGAAAAAGAGACGAATCCACTCCCACGCGACGGCCATTTTTTCTTTAAAAGTTCCGTTCACTCCACTTCACCTCTACGCATAATCGTCATCTCATCCCGCACAGCTCGCCGTTTTGCTTATTATACACCACTCCGGCACATCGGTGCTGCTGAAGAGAACAGGATGTCCGATTTTGCCGCGGGCCCCATTTCATCCGGCGAAACCGCTCTCTGCCGTGCGGGCAATCGAACGTCCCGCCTGACGAACCATGAGGAACTCTTCCCATGTCCTCTTGCCTGAGGTCCTTCAAAATATTACAATGAAATTCGCAGTATCAAAAAATTCCATGGACATTTACCAGGGCGTTGCTGGAATGGGGTTGATGATCATCGACGCGATAAAAGACAAAGCCCCGCTTCCTCAAAAGCGGAACGGCAAAAAACGACTTCGCTGGTCTCTCGTTCCCAAGATATTCCTGGCGCTGGTTGCGATTATGGTCGGGCTGGCTGGCTTCGTGATCTGGGGGGGACCGCTGGTCACCGACATCGTCGCCTTCGGTGCGGGCAAATACTTTTCGAAAATGCAGTATCTCAGCGCTGCCTTCGAAAAGTTCGGCGGCAGTCCGTTCGACGGTTACGAACTGCTCGGACTGACCGTCGGCGACAAAAACGACCCCGCCATCGTCGCCGTGCGGAGAATTTTCGTCGCCGTCGATCCCGAAGAAAGCTGGCGGCGGCGCAAAGTGATCCTGCGCGGCGAGCTGGAAGGGCTGCGCGTCAAAGAGAACCGGCTGGCGCGGCTGGCCGCCGCGGCACAAAAAGATTTTCCCGCTCCGCCTCAAAAGCCCTCGAAAGACGGAGATGGGATCGCCCTTTTGTCGATCGTCACGCCGCAAAGTTTCATCGCCAGGGATCTGTCCGGTTCTCTGGGCTGGCGGGTCGAACGCCTGAGCGTCGAACAGCCGGAACCGAACAAACTGGCCTACACGCTGGAACTCGACGCCGATTATTTAAAGGAACAGATTCGCCTCGACGGCACGTTCGCCGTCACGGAAACGGGCCTGCCGGAACGGGTCGAACTGCGCCTGCGCGCGCTGCAAAGCGACGTGCAGATGCAGGCGTCGCTGCAAGACGGGCAGATCGCGCTGAAAAAACTCGAAGGCACGCTGCTCGGCGCTCTCGTCAAAGGCAGCGCTTCCATCGACGCGGCGGCCAAGGATCCGCGCATCGCCGCCGACCTGACGCTGCAAAAAGTTGACTTCAAGCCTTTGCGCAAGTGGGTTCCCGGGCTGGGGGCAAGCACGTTGGAAAGCCTTCGGGCGCATATCGCGGGATCCCTTGCCCGGCCGACGGGCACGATCGCTCTGAAAAACGGCGACATCGCTTACCAAAAATACCGGGCCGACAACGTGGAGGGCGTCGTCAGCCTGAACGGCGCCGCCGTGCAGATGGACCTCTCCGCAAATCTTCTGGGTTCGCCGCTTTCGGTCAAAGGCTCGCTGGGGCTGACGCCGGACGCGGCGCTGGACGTAAAGGCTTCAATGCCCTCGCTGGCGCTGAAAAACCTTGCTTCATGTTTTCCCGAAACCGCAAGCGCAGGGCTCGACGGCGCGCTCCATGCCGAGCTCGGCGTCACGGGCACGCTGGCGCAGCCGAAAGCCCGCCTGTCGATGCGTCTGCCGCGCCTGACGGTCCAGAAGCAGTACGTGGTTTCCGATATTGCGGCCGACGTGCTGGCCGGCCGCAAGGAACTGACGGTAGAGCATCTTTCCGCCCACGTCTTCAAGGGGCGCGTCCAGCTTCAGGGAACCGTCGGCCTGACCGGCAAGGCGCCGGCGCTCGATCTGAACGGTCTGGCCGAACGCCTCGACCTCGGCTCGGCCGTTCCCGGCAGGACCGTCAGCGGCACTGTTCATGGCACATTTCATCTGGGAGGCACGACGGCCAGGCCCGAGCTCGCGCTCGATTCGCGCATCGACAGGCTGGACGCCGGTCAGTTCGGCGTCAAAGAAGTCGCCTTGAACGTCAGCGGCGGCCGCGAAAAGATAAACGTGGAGACGAAAGGGCGCACCAAACGTGACGCTCCCTTCGGCGGCGGCGGAACCGTCGTCCTGCCGCTCGACAGGCGCCGCTCGTCGCTCGACCTGCGGCTCGACGTGGAAAAAATGGATTTGACGGAAATCCTTCCCAACACGATGAAATTTGCCGGCAGCGTGACGGCCTCTCTCCTCGTCAAGGGTTCTCTGGAAAGACCGCACGTCAGCGCCGAACTGGAAAGCGAAGAGATCCAGGTCAGCGGATTCAAGATCGTCAATCCCAAAGGCGCGGCCGAGTTAAAAGACAGTCATGTCGACGTAAAGGCTTCGATCGCCTTGGGCGACCGCCGCTCCGAGATCACCGGCACGGTGGATTTCAAAAAGGGACTGAAAGGCGCGTTCGACGTGACGGCCACCACGGTCCGCCTCGACGCGCTCGATCCCTCTCTGACCGGCGTCGCGGACGGCCGCGTTTCGCTCGCCGTCCACAGCGAGATCGACGGCAGCGACGTCAGTCTGACCGGTCAGGCCGCTTCGCCGCTCGTCACCGTTGCGCAGGCGCCGGTAAGCAACGTGCTGATTCCCTTCGCTTTCAGACAGAACAAAATGGATATTCCCGACGGACAGTTCGAACTCGGTGGCGGCACGTTCCATGTAAAAGCGGACGGCGACGTGGCCAAAGGAACTTATTCGGTGCAGCTGAACGGCAAGGACATCGACCTGAACCGCCTTGCCGCGCCTTTTGCGCCGCCGGCGCAGCTCGCCGGGAAAAGCGAAGTCAGCTTCAGGGGCACAGTCCGTTCCGGCCTGACCACGCTGGTGCAGGGCGACGGCAGGATCCGCATCCGGGACGTCGTCGTCGACAAATATCCGGGACAACTTGCCGTCACCGGTAAAGACCCGTTCAAGATCCAGCACGGCAACGTTTTCTTCAACGTCAACGACGGCGAGGTCTTCGTCCTGCCCGGCAGCGCCATCACGGCCTGGCCCGACGACACGTTCTTTCACTTCGTTTCCTTCACCGGCACGGCATGGAAGCGGGGACGCACGCTCCCCAGACTGGATCCCGCCATGATCCCCAAAGATCTGCTGCAGCGCGGCGACAACGTGTACCACATGCTCGTCAGCGGCAGCGTCAACATGCGCGTTCTCAACGGTTTGCTAGGCGGGCTCGGCGCCGTCATGCAGGCCGGCGTGTCGGGCAACGTTTCCGCCGAAAGCCTCGCCTCCAACTTCCTGCAAAAATTCATCGGCGGCAGCCTCGCCACGCAGTTCCGCGACTTCGATCTGGAAGTTTCCGGCAAAAATTACGGAGAGTTCAACATCGGCCTGATGAAATTCGGAGGCGAAGGCAGCTATGCCGACGTGGCGACCACCGACTGGACCGAAGACGCCGGGCAGAAAAAAACGTATCAGCGCTACTCTCTCAGCTATCCTCTTCCCGTCGGCCCCGATCCCGCCAAGCTCAAAACGAAAGACAAAAACGGCAAAAAGAAATAAGCGCGTCCCGTCTTCCGCAAGTTCGCAAAAGCCCGTGCATTTCAGCCGCACGGGCTTTTGTCGTCTTTTCGCTGTCATGTTATAATTTTTCGTAAAGTTTCGCGCTGTCATTGAATTTCAACGGCGCAGAAGGAGTGACCTGATCATGACGGAAAACTGGAAATCCAGCGCCGACGCGCCGGAGATGGGGGGTCGGCAGTACCACATCCAGTGCGCGCCCGGCGACGTGGCGCCTTATGTGTTTTTGCCCGGCGATCCCGGCCGCGCCGACTTGATCGCCGCGACATGGGACGAGCGGCGCTTCGTCGCCGGCAACCGCGAGCACCGCACGTTTACGGGAGCGACCGGCGGCGCGCCCGTTTCCGTCACTTCCACGGGCATGGGCGGCCCCTCGACTGCCATCGCCGTGGAAGAATTGCTCCGCGTCGGCGCCGACACGTTCATCCGCCTCGGCACCTGCGGCGTCATCCAGAAAGACATCGCCTGCGGCGATCTGATCGTCAACACGGCGGCGGTGCGTCACGACGGCGCCAGCAATCTCTACGTGGAAGACCGCTATCCGGCCTCCGCCGATCACGAGGTGACGCTGGCGCTGATCGAGGCCTGCGAGGAACTCGACCTGGCGTATCACGTGGGGCTCACCTGCTCCACCGGCTCGTTCCACTGCGGTCAGGGGCGTCCCGGTTACCGCGGCTACCGGCAGTCGTTCTTCGAGAACATCGTCGAGGACATGCGCCGCGCCCGTGTGCTCAATTTCGAGATGGAAGCGGCCACGCTCTTCACGATGAGCAACCTGTACGGCTTCCGCAGCGGCTGCCTCTGCGTGGCCGTCGCCAACCGCGTCACCGACGAGATGCTCTCGGTTCCGCTCGAACCGGCCATGGCCGCCTGCAATCGGGCGGTTCAGATCCTCTGCGGCCGCGACGCGAAAAAACGCGCCGCCGGCAAGAAGCACTGGACGCCGCGGCTCGGGTAAAAGGCGCGGCGTGCGCAAGCGCCGCACGGCGAATTTTTTCCGCACGTCGCCGTCAGAAGCAATCAAAAAGGGATCTGAACTCATGCCGAGGTCAGATCCCTTTTCTTATTTTCGCGACAGAAACTCCTCCGCCGCGCGCACGGTGTCCATGGCGTCGCGGGCATAGCGGTCGGCGCCGACGTGACGGGCCAGATCGGGCGTAAGCACCGCGCCGCCGACGATGACGCGCACTTCCGGACACTCGCGCCGCAGCGCGGCGATCGTTTCTTTCATGCTGGCGACCGTGGTGGTCATCAGGGCGCTGAGGCCGACCACCGCAGCCCCCGTCTTTTTGACGGCGGCCACGATGGCATCCGCGGACACGTCCTTGCCAAGATCGATCACGTCGAAATTGTAATTTTCCATGATCACCTTGACGATGTTCTTGCCGATGTCGTGCACGTCGCCATAGACCGTCGCGACGATAACCTTTGGACCGCTGCGGGGCGCGCCGCTCTGACCGCCGGCCAGCACGGCCTTCACCACTTCGAGGGCCGCCTTCGCGGCGTCGGCCGATTTTATCAGCTGCGGCAGATAGATTTTCTGCGCCTCGTAATCGCGCCCCACGGCGTCGAGCGCGGGAATCAGCGTTTCCTCGATGATCTCGAGCGGCGGCCGTTTTTTGACGAGCTCGGCCGCGCAGGCGCGGGCTTCGTCTTTCAGGCCGCGGGCGACCGCTTCGCCGAGGCCGCCGGAAAATTTTCCCCGATCCGAAACGGCGGCGGCACGCGGAGCGGACGCCGTCTCTTCGGGATTGGCGGCGCAGTAATCGATATATCCTTTGGCGTCGCGGTCCTGGGCGCTGAGCACCCGCCAGGCGGCCAGCGTCTCCTGCACGTTCTTCTCGCCGGGATTGACGATGGCGGCGCTGAGTCCGTTCGCCAGCGCCGCAGCCAGCATCGTCCGGTTGATCAGCGGGCGGCGCGGCAGGCCGAAGGAAACGTTGCTCACGCCCAGCGTCGTTTTGACGCCGAGACGCTCGCCGACCAGGCGCACGGCCTTGATCGTTTCCAGCGCCAGATCCTGCTGCGCGGAGGCGGTCAGCGTCAGACAGTCGATGAAAACGTCGTCTTTGGGAATGCCCAGCGCCGCAGCGCGGCCGACGATTTTCTGCGCCACGGCGAGCCGCGCTTCGGCGGTCGGGGGGATGCCTTCGTCGTCGAAGCAGAGGCCGAGCACGCAGGCGCCGTATTTTTTCGCCACGGGCAACACGCTGGCGAGGCTGGACTCTTTGCCGCTGACGGAATTCAGCAGCGGCTTTCCCGCGTAGCGCCGGGCGGCCGCTTCCAGCGCCGCGGCGTTGGCCGAGTCGAGCTGAAGCGGCAGATCGACGGCGCCCTGAAGCTCCGTGACGACGTCCCGAAGCATGGCCGGCTCGTCGACGTCGGGCAGTCCCACGTTGACGTCGAGTACCTCGGCGCCCTGTTCTTTTTGCTTCTGCGCCTCGAGCACGACATAGTCGAGATCGCGCTCGTACAGCGCCTGTTTGAGTCGTTTTTTGCCGGTAGGGTTGAGGCGCTCGCCGATGACCACGGTGCGGTCGAACGGCTCGACGCGCGTGGCGCTGCATACGCCGCGCAGAGGCGCGACCTCGCGCCGGCGCAGACGGCGGTCTCCGATCGCGTCATGGGCGGCGGCCAGAAATTCCGGCGTGGTGCCGCAGCAGCCGCCGACAAAGGCCGCTCCCCACTCGACGAACTGTCCAAGCCACTCCGCGAACTCAGCGGGGCTCACGTCCCATCCGGAAACGCCGTCGCGCACGACCGGCAGGCCGGCGTTGGGCTGAACGATGACCGGCACTCGCGAATGAGCGGTCAGTTTCTTCACGATCGGCGCCAGCTGGGCCGGCCCCAGCGAACAGTTCACGCCCAGTCCCGACAGGCCCAGCCCCTCGAAAGTCATGATCATGGCTTCCACGGGCGTGCCGAAAAACGTGCGTCCATCCGCCTGAAAGCTCATGGTCAGAAACACCGGCTTGTCGCTGTTTTCCAGCGCCGCCAGCGCGGAGGCCTTCGCTTCCAGCAGATCGGTGAAGGTTTCGAGCAGGATGCCGTCGCACAGTTCCGCGCCGGCGCGCACCTGACGGGCCACCGATTCGTAAATCTCGTCGAAATCGGCGTCGCCGACGGGAGCCATGGCACGCCCCGAAGGACCGATGTCGAGCAGGATCCCTTTGCCGGAAAAAGCGTCCGCGGCACGGCGCGCGATCTTCGCGGCCGCCTCGACGATCTGTCCCGTTTCATAGCCCGTTCCCCCGAGCTTGTACGGATTGGCGCCGAACGTGTTGGTCTGCACGAAATCGCTGCCGGCTACGAAGTACTCGCGATGGATCGACTCGATCAGCTCCGGCCGGATCACGTTCAGGCTTTCGGGAATCTCGCGGAGCTTCAGGCCTTTTTTCTGAAGCATCGTGCCCATGGCGCCGTCGAACATGACGACACGGTCAAATCCTTTCATCATGGCAGAAACCGCCCTTTCTTCTGTATTGGCAGGCCGCAAAGGAGCAGTCGTCGCAGCTGCGCCGCCGCTGTTCCGGTACGCTGGAAATCCCGATCAGCGCCGTCACCGACTTGATAGGAATCATCATGCCCTTCCGCGTCATCGTCAGGCCGATGCGGCGCTCCGCGTCGACAAGCCGGAGCAGATCGCCGGTAAACTCCATGGGGACGTCGCCGTAACCGGGGCTGAAACGCAGCGTCAGATACTCGCCCTCGCGCAGCGTTTCCTCGACTTCGTCTTCGATCTCGTCGCAAAGCGAATCGGCCCGCACGGACGCGCAGGCGTCAAGGCACAGCGCCCGGCTCATGCTGCCGCGGCCGAGAAGCTGCGTGCGGCGGTCAACCTCCGGCCCCAGCGTCACCGCCATGACGATGCAGGAACGGCAGTTTTTGAACAGTCGGGACAGATCGCGCGAGACACAGATCACCGAGCCGTCGCCCAGCGCGATGCCGCGCTCCCCGACCGTCAGCGGGAACCGTCCCCAGACTTTGCGCGGTTTCGCGCAGCTGCCCAGCTCCGCGAAACCGGCGCGCGCCAGCTCCAACATTTCCTCGCGCCCCCCAACAGGCACGCGGAGATAGCGCAACGCTTCTTCCAACTGTCTGCGCGTCGGTTCCATCAGGATTTCTTCACCCGCAGCGAATAAAGGATGCCGTGAATATTTTGGGCGATCTGGCGAGTGACGCCAGCCTTGTTCATGCTGTAAATGTGAATGCCCTCCACGCCCGACGCGAGCAGATCGACGATCTGCGACGCCGCGTAAGCGATCCCCGCTTCCCGGATGGCTTCGGCGTTATGGCCGTAAGCGTCCACAAAGCGCCGCACCGCCGGCGGGACCGAAGCGCCGCACAGGGAGACCACTTTGTCCAGCATGCTGGCCTGAGTGATCGGCATGATGCCGGCGATGATCGGGACGTTGATGCCGGCTTTCTGCGCCAGATCGCGAAAGCGATAAAAATCGTCGTTGTTCAGGAAGAGCTGAGTGATCAGCGCGTCCACGCCGGCGTCGACCTTTTCCTTCAGATGGGCGATATCGGCTTCCAGCGAAGGCGCTTCGGGATGTTTCTCCGGATAACAGGCCCCCAGCACGCGAAAATCGTAATTTTTCTTGATGTGAGCCACAAGTTCCGCCGCGTGCTTGAAGTAACCGTCCCCAAAATCCGCGTCGGCGCGGCGGTCGCCTCGCAGCGCCAGAATCGTGCGCACGCCTTTTTCCTTCAGCTCCGCCAGCAGCGCGTCGGTCTGTTCCAGCGAACTGCCCACGCAGGTCAGATGAGCTACGGCGGGCAGCATGTAACGATTCTGGATCGTGGAGGCGATTTCGATCGTGTTGTCGCGGTTCGAACCGCCCGCGCCGTACGTGACGCTGATCAGGTCGGGATGCAGGCTGGCCAGCGCGTCTACCGTGCCGTAAACCGATTCCAGACTGCCGGTCCTCTTCGGAGGAAAAATTTCGAAGGAGAAATTGGGAAGCATCTTTTCAAAAGCGTTGTTCATTTGGACACGACTCCTTTTACCTCAAATTTCCATAAAAAAACAGCCGCCCTGTTCACGACAAGACGGCTGCAAAATTTTCTCGCCCCAGCGGCTTATCGCTGTCAGCAGGACCACCACGTCCGCACGACGCGGACAGGTTGGCGCAGGATCGTTGAGCTGACTCTCTCCCCTGACTCTGGATAAAGGAAAACGATTATTCGGATTTTTGGATAGTATCACAGAATATCGACGGACGCAAGAGCTTGTTTGCGCAGACGCCGGGAAGCCTTCTCGTTCTCTCAGACGAGAGCCGCTCCCGCTTCCGCGCGGTTCTCGTTCAGCTTCTTCGTCAGCGCCTTGCCCGTGGGCGTCAGCGCGCAGCCGCCGCGGGCCGTTTCGCGCAGCGAAGGCGGCAGGGCGCGGCCGACATCGCCCATGGCGTCGATCACTTCGTCGGGCGGGATGATCGAGCGGATCCCCGCCAGCGCCATGTCGGCGGCAATCGCGCCGATGGAAACGAGCGTGCCGTTGCGCTTGACGCAGGGCGATTCCACCAATCCCGCCACGGGGTCGCAGGCCAGTCCGAGGATCGACTTGAACGCCAGCGCCACGGCGTGGGAGCAGGCTTCCGGCGAGCCGCCTTCCATGTGGCAGAGAGCGGCCGCGCCCATGGCGGCGGCCGCGCCGCACTCGGCCTGACAGCCGCCGGAAGCGCCCGCCAGCGTGGCGCGCTGGGAAATGATCTCGCCCACGGCCGCGGCGACGATCAGCCCTTCCAGAAGTTCTTCGTCGCCGCCATGCCGCGTTTCCTGCCAGGCAAAGAGCAGCCCGGGCAGAATGCCGCAGCTGCCGGCCGTCGGAGCGGCGACGATGCGTCCCATCGAGGCGTTGCAGGTGCCCAGCGCCACGGCGATCTCGCTGGCGCGCCAGACCAAACCGCCCGACAGCGGCGCGCGGGCGAGCGCCGCGTATTTGTCCTTATCGTCGCCGATCAGCTTCGGCTGCCAATGTCCCGCGAGCGCCGCGCTAACCGTTTCGCGCAGCACTTCGAGACGCGCGCGCAGCCGCGGACGCAGCGCGGCTACGTCAATCATCTGCTCTTCGGCGTCCATGGCGAGGACGGCTTCCGGCAGCGAGCCGCGCTCGCCGGCGCGGGCGATCAATTCTTCAAGGGATCTCATGCGGAAGCTCCTTCCTCGGCGCTTTTCAACAGGATCACGCGCTGGCAGGCGGGAACGATCGTCCGGATCCGCTCGTCCAGATCGGCGGGAACGGCACCGTCGAGAACGAACACGAAAACGGCCATGCCGCCGCGCACGCGGCGCTCCATCTCCATGCGCGCCACGTTGAGCCCGAGGCGGTAAAACTCGCCGGTAATGGCCGAAACGACGCCCGGCTGGTCGCGGTGCATGACGATCAGCGCCGGCTGGTCGAACGGCACGACCATGGGAAAACCGTCGACGGCGCGCAGCTCCACGGCGCCGCCGCCGATGGACGCGCCGACGACCTCGCACCGTTCCGCGCCGTCCGACATGACGACGCGCACGGAATTGGGATGCGCGCCGTCGATCTCTTCCGTGTCGAAAGAAAAATCCAGCCCTTCCGCGCGGGCGACTTCAAACGATCGGGGAATGCGCAGATCGTCGGGCTGCATGCGCAGCAGGCCGGCCACCAGCCCGCGGTCAGTGCCGTGCCCCCAATAGGTGGCGGCGAAAGAGCCGCGCAGGAACAGTTTGGCGGAACGCAGCGGCCGCTTCCAGCCCCAGAGGCGGCGCGCCAGCATGCCGATCCTGACGGCGCCGGCGGTATGGCTCGAAGACGGCCCGATCATCACCGGGCCGACAATATCCAGTAACGACATCTCGATCGACTCTTCCTTTGAAGGATGATGAAAATCAGCGGCCGCCCGTTTGCGGAGAGCCGCCCGCGAGACTTTCCCGAAAGTGAACGCCTCGCCGGTTAGCGTGACATTTTACCACAGCGGCATGGGCCCGTCAAAAACGTGCCGCGCGGCGTCTTCAAAAATGCGCTTGATTTCGGAAAACATTTTCATTATATTGAGTCCGTCTCATCCGCGTTGACTATCCGACATAAAAGGAGCGATCGCATGTCTTTCCTATCGTACCGAACAACGCCGCTGTTTCTCGCTGCTGCGCTGTGGGCCGTTCCCGCCGAGGCGGTGACCACGGCGCAGCTGGTTTCGCCTTTTTTCAAGGAAGAAAGCCGTCTTTCCATGAGCTGCGAGAACGTAAAAGCTCTCTTCAACGACGGCGCGAGGCCGCTGGAACAAATTTTCAGCAAAGCGGCGGCCGCCGCCATGGAATTGGACGAGGATCCCGACTTCCGCGAACTGGTCCTGCACGCCGGCAGCGCCGAAGGCCGGTGGCGCTACGACGTCGGCGCGCGGAGCGTCGGCACGGGAGTTTTCGCCGTCGAGCTGGACGACGGATTTCAGCTGCCCTTCGGGAGCGCAACCTTTCCTCTCCATCTGAGCGCGGCGCCTCCGGGAACCACGCTTGAGACTTTGGCCGTGGCCGGCTCCGAGGAGTCGCCCGTTTATATCGCGCTGCTGAGGCGCGGCGGGCAGCGCTTCATCGTCGGCGCTTCGGACGATTCCACCCTGCTCGAAGCGATGGCCGCCGTGCCGGATACCGAGCCGCTGGAGCCGAAGCACGCGCCGGCTCCCATCGGCTTCGCGTTCTTTCTGCCGCAGTCGCAGCTGCCGCTCTTGTTCGGCCAAAGAGCCCTGCCCGACAAATTCCTTAAAGCTCCCTTTGCGTTCGAAGTGGGCATCAGCGACACGGAGCGTTCGCTCCGCGCCCGGCTGTGGAGCAACGCAAGCGAGATCGTCGCGTTCGAAGCCGCCAAAGGCAGCGCCGACACTCATCCGGGATACGCGCTTCCTCCCGTTCAGGAAAAGCCGCTTCTTGTCGGCGGCGGACCGCTACTGGCGCTGCTGAGCGTCGAAAAACTGCTGCCGAGCGAAGACGCTCTCGACAGCTCGCTGCGCCAGAAGCTGCTCCCCGCGCTGGAAAAATTCGGCCTGACCATGAGCGATCTGGCGGAAGTGCTGCGCGGCCGCATCACCGTCGCTGTAGCGGGGCGCTCCAGCGGTTTGCTGGGCTCCTACCCCGGCTTTTACCTCCATCTGAGCGGCGCGAATCAGCGCGTCTGCGAGCTGCTGCTGGGGCTTCTCCAAAAGCAGGCGGAATCCCGCGCCTCCGTCAAGACCGAGCCGTTTGCCCAAGGGCAGTGGCAGGGACTGCGCCTGTCGAACAATCTGCTGTTTTCCGGCTATGCCGCATCGTCGCCGCGGGGCTTCATCGCCGCTTTTCAGAACAGCGCCGAACTGGAGCGGACGCCCTCGCCGGCGGACGATATTCGGAACGCGCTGGCCAAGCCCGGCTATTTCGCCTTCAGTTTGGATTTCCCCGCCCTCAGGACCGAGCTGAAAAAACTGATCGACCGGTTCGGGCCGCCGAGCGCGGACGCTGAACGACGCCGCGCCGCCGAAGCAACCGTCGACGCGCTAGACGCTTTCGGCGTCTTCAATATCACCGTGACCGGCCCTGACGGAGCCGACGCCGAGCTGTTCGTCAGAGAACCCCAGTTCGGCCGTCTGCTCGACCAAAAAATGCGCGAAGAACGGAGAGCCCCCGCCGACGGGGAGAAGCCCGCGGGGCCCGATGCCGCCCCGGAGCAGCGGCAAGAAGAAGCTTCCGGTCCAGGCGCCGGCATCAGAGCTCGCGCCAAGCGCCAGTTCCAACAGGTCGTCGGCAGCGCCGCCGCGGAATCACCTCTTCGGGTGAGGCGCGGCCGTCGCGAAACGGTTATGATCTTTTCAACGAAGAAAATATCCCCGCTCCGCGATGGCGTAAATTTTTGCGCCTGATATAATGGGCGCGAAGGACTGATTTTAAATTTTTATCGCAAGGAAGTGATTTTATCATGAAGAAAAAGAAAAGAATCGCGGCGCTGGCCGCGATTGTTCTCTGGGCCGCGCTGGCCGCGGCTGCGCCCGCGGCCGACAAGCGGCAGCTGATCAGCTACGCCGAACATTACCTGCGCGAGTTCGAACAGGAAGTCGCGCGCGAGCGCGGCGGCGAGAAGACGATCTGGCGCAGCAAGGACGCCGCGCTGAGCCGCGTGCAGGAGCTGCACGAGAAATACCCGAACGATCCCCAGGTGCAGGCGCTGTTCGAGCGCGCCCGCGTGGCGCTGAAAAAGAGCAAGGGCGACTTTATGGAGATCACGCCGGAGATGACGAGCTACCTGCGCACCGAGGAAACGCTGCGCAAAGACATCGCCGCCGCCGGCAAGGCCGCCTGGGAAAAGCTGATCGGCGAAAAGCGCGCCGAGACGATCGAAAAAATATTCCCCACGCCCGATTACAAGACCGTCTCCGTCGACGACCTGCAGGGGCGCTACGTCGTCCTCGAAAACGCGCGCTACCCGCAGGGACAGTTCTACGGCGCCACGGGCGAATACATCGCCGTCGGCAAGCCCTCCACCGGCTACTACTTCGTCGATATTTCCGGACGCGCCTGGCTCGGCCCCTACGAGGCCGTCAAGCGCTTCCGCCGCCAGGTCGACACCGATCTTGAAGACGTACAGAACTGGACGATCCTGGGCAAGATCACCGACATCACCTCGGAGATCCCCGACGCCAGCGAGAACAAAGTCGGCAATTACCAGTTCGGCTGGGTCGTCACGCCCGTGGCGCTGTACGTCCCCGACCACTGCATGGCACTGTACGACGCCAACCACGAATCGTCGGGCGTCTTCATCGGCGAAGAGAGCGTGCAGCGCGTCAAGGAAAGCTGGTACAGCGTCAAAAGCGTTCCCGACGACGTGACGCCGGAACGGCTGATGGAGATCTTCGTCACCGCCATCAAGGAGAAAAATTTCAAGCTGTACTGCAGCTGCATCGACCCGTCCGCCGACCGCAAGGACATCGACGGCGAACAGTCGACCTTCTTCTGGGACCTGCACCAGCGCCGCTTCCACAGCCAGTACGTCCACGTCACCTTCGGCAAGGCCAGGATTAAGGTGCTCAAAGGCTTCGACGAAAAGGACACCTTCGACAACTACTTCCTCGACGAAAAGGATCGCGCGGACATCAAAAAAGCCAGCGGAACGAAGCTCGAGGAAGCGGTCGTCGAAACCCGCGCCTGGGACGCCAACGGCAAGGTCGTCGGCTCGCCCAAGCCGCACCGCCTGCGCCGCCAGGACGGCGGGCGCTGGTTCGTCTACGACATCGGCTTCCGTTTCTAGCCGCAGAAAGGAGATCGCCATGAAACTCCGCGCCGTTATCGCCGTTCTCGCTCTGTGCCTGGCGGCTGCCGCGCAGCCCGCCGCGGCCGATCAGGATCCGCCTCGGCTCCCGATGCCGGAAGTCAGTCCCGAGGGACTGAACCTCAAAGTCGCGATGGATTTGCTGGAGCAGATGCACACGATCCGCCATCCGCTGGTCGTCGGCACGGTCTTCAAAGACCCCTCCATGGAATTTGCCCTCAAGAATTTCCAGGTCTACACGACGGCGCGCAACATGTTCGACGAGCGGACCGCCATCCGCGACACGGCTCAGAACATCCAGCGCGTCAAGGAAATCATCGAAGCCTACTACACTTACGTCAAAAAATCTACTCTCGACCAATATATGAACCAGCTCGTCGCCGTCATCATGGCCAACAGCATGGTGCTGCGCGCCAACCGGCTCCACGAGTCTTTCGAGTGGTTTCGCAAGTACGATGCGGAGTACGCCGAGACGCTTCGAGAGTACAACGTCGCTTACCGGGCTTTTCTCTCCATGGTGGAATCGCTGCGCGGCGGGCAGGGAATTTCCGGCCGCGCCTCCCGCAGCGGCGCGTACCCGAACAATTATCTTTTCAACGACGTGCTGCTTTATTCCGGCCTCTCTCAATACGTCAACACCGGCGGCAAACGCGCCGCCAGCGGCATCAACAATCTCGCCCGCATCATCGACAATCACGTCATGGCCGTCAGCGACGCCAAGCTGAAAGAATGCGAGGAACTCTTCGCGGAGCTGGATCGACGGCAAAAAGCCGCCAGGAGTTCCTACGACAAGGCCGTAGACGCCGTGTCGAAACTGCCCGGCGCCGACGCGCTCGGCAACATAGGCGTGGACGACTATCAGATCCTCGACAACGTCGACAAGCTGACCGCCCAGGTGATCGCCGAGATCGCCGTCCTGCGCGATCCCGAACTGACCCCGCTGCGCATGAACAAGAACATCGCGCCCGACGCCTTCAAGGTCGATCCCTCGTACAGTTCCACCGGCGGCCCCGTGTACGCGCGCAAGCTGCGCCGTTCCGTCGAGGAGCTGCGCGCGATCTGGAACGGCATGGCCGACCGGCTCGACGAACAGCACCGCGGCGATCCCAGCTGGCAGAGGATGCACGCCGATTAGAAAAGCCCAAGTTTTTCCGATATACCGCAAAAAAGACGCCGCCTCGATTATCGTTTCGAGGCGGCGTCCTGCGTTCCGCGCGGGACATTCTGTCGGCAAAATTTTCTACGATCCGGCGATGTCGGCGGCGAGCGCGCGAACGTCTTCTTCCCTGGTCGCCCAGCTGGTGCAGAAGCGCACGGCCTCGCGCCGCCCGTCGATTTTCGCCCACGGCGAATAAGCGTACTTCTCGCCGAGTTTTTTCAACGCTTCGACGGGAACGATCGGGAACTGCTGGTTCGTCGGCGACTCCACCAAGAATTCCCAGCCCTCGGCGCGGCAGGCGTCGCGGATCAGCATGGCCATATCCACGGCGTGACGGGAGATTTTCAGATACAGACCGTCCGTAAAGAGCGTTTCGAACTGCACTCCCAGCAGGCGCCCCTTGGCGAGCATGGCGCCGCGCTGCTTTTCGATGTAGCGGAAGTCTTCCTTCAGCGCCTCGTTGGTAATGACCAGAGCCTCGCCGAACAGCGCGCCGACTTTGGTGCCGCCGATGTAAAAGGCGTCGGTCAGGCGGGCGACGTCGGCCAGCGTCAGGTCGTTGCCCGCGGCCGCCAGAGCGTAGCCCAGGCGCGCGCCGTCCAGATAGAGATAGAGATTTTTCTCGCGGCACAGATCGTGCAGCGCCGTCAGCTCGGCCAGGCTGTAGATCGTGCCCAGCTCGGTCGGGTTGGAAACGTAGACCAGCTTGGGCTGCGCCATGTGCTCGTGGGTCACGTCATCCCAATGGTTTTCGACGAGCGCGCGCACCTGGGCGGCCGAGATCTTGCCGTTCGTCCCCGGCACGGCGATTACCTTGTGCCCGGTCGCTTCCACGGCGCCGCTTTCGTGCACGTTGATGTGCCCGGTACCGGCGCAGACGGCGGCCTGATGCGGGCGCAGCGCCGCGGCGATCATGACGAAGTTGGCCTGCGTGCCGCCGACGAGGAAATGCACGGCCGCCTCCGGCGCGGCGCAGGCGGTTCGGATCAGCGCGGCGGCGCGTTCGCAGTGCGCATCTTCGCCGTAGCCGGGCGTCTGCTCCATGTTGGTGCGGACCAGGGCTTCGAGGACGGCGGGGTGGCAGCCCTCGCTGTAATCGCAGTTGAAGCGGATCATATCGGTTCCTCCTTGCGCGGAGAAAATTTTGTTCCGAATCCCAAAAGAGCCGTCCGACGCGCGGCGTCGGACGGCTCGGAAAGCGCGGCGGGGCGCGCGGGAATTACTTTTTGAGGCTGTCGGCGAAAACGACGGCGGCTGCCACGGAAAGCAGCTTGGTGCGGGGCGAATCGGCGCGGCTGGTAAGCACGATCGGAGCGGCGGCGCCGATGATCAGGCCGGCCGTTTCGTTCTCGGAGAAGTAAACGATGGCCTTGAACAGGGCGTTGCCGGCCTCGATGTTGGGCGCGAGCAGGATGTCGGCTTTGCCGGCCACGGGCGAGTCGATGCCCTTGATCTGGGCGGACTTTTCGCTGACGGCGTTGTCGAGGGCGAAGGGGCCGTCAACGATGCAGCCCTTGATCTGCTTGCGGTTGTTCATGGCCGTCAGAGCGGCGGCGTCGAGCGTGGCGGGCATGTCGGGATTGACTTCTTCAACGGCGGCCAGGCAGGCGACCTTGGGGCACTCGATGCCGAAGGAATGGGCCAGCTGTACGGCGTTGCGGACGATGTCGGCCTTCTGGGCCACGTCGGGATACATGTTGAAGGCGGCGTCGGTGACGAAGAACAGGTGGTCGTAGCCCTTGATGTGGTGGAAGAAGCAGTGGGAGATCGTGTTTTTGCCGCGGCGCAGGCCCACTTCCTTGTTCAGCATGCCGCGCAGGAAGTTGGCGGTGTGCAGCTGTCCCTTCATGTAGATGTCGGCCTTGCCGGAGGAAACTTCGGTGACGGCCTTGATCGCCATTTCCGCCTCGCTGGCGGAGCACTCGATCACGTTGTAGTCGGCCAGATCGGCGCCGGCGGCTTTCGCGGCGGCCTCGATCTTGGCGCGCTCGCCGGTGATCGTGAATTTGGCGATGCCGGCCTTGCGGGCGTCTTCCATGGCCTCGAACAGGCCGGGGTCGTCCGCCTTGGCGACGGCGATGCATTTGGGACCTTTGGCGGCGGTGATCTGCTTGGCGTAATCCAGAAGCGCGCTCAGACTGCGAAGCTGTTCCATAAAAATTCCCCCTTGGATGATTTGCGCCACAGGAGAAGCGACCTCTGACGCGATTTTATGTATCGATTATACACTCGGCGGCGAAAGATTGAAAGGCGAAAGTCAAAATCCTCCCCTCGACGGGCTGCCGCAAAAAAAATTCCATATTGTGCGTTTCGCCATGTTCTTTCCCGCCGATTCTGCTAAACTACAAAGGTGTTTTCCAATTCAACGCTATCGAAAGGACTGATCGCTTTGAAATTTCTGCTTCTGATCGCCGCTCTGCTGACGCTTGCCTCGAGCGCCGGCGCAGCCCAGCGCCCGCCGCTGATCCCCGTTGAGGACTTTTTCCGTCTGCCGGACAAGGCCCGCTTCACGATCGCGCCCGACGGGCTCCACTACGCCTGGCTGGCCCCTTGGAAAGGCCGCATGAACGTCTACGTCGCCGCCGTCGACGCGCTCGGATCGGGCGAAGGCACGCGCGTCACTTCGGCCACCGAACGCGACATCGCCGGCTACGGCTGGGTCAGCAACGACCGCCTCGTCTACATGCAGGACAAGGGCGGCGACGAGAACCACCACATCTATTCCGTCGCCAGAGACGGCTCCGACGTCAGGGACATGACGCCGTTCGACGGCGTCAAAAGCGGCATCGTCGACCAGCTCGAGGAGGACGACGAACACATCCTCATCGAAATGAACAAACGCGACCGCCGTGTCTTCGACGTCTACCGCCTGAACGTGCTCACCGGGGCGCTTGAACTGATCGCCGAGAATCCCGGCACAATCGTGGGCTGGGGCACCGACCACGACGGCAAACTACGCCTCGCCACCGAATACGTGGGCACCACCACGCGGCTGCTCTATCGCGACAGCGAAAACTTGCCGTGGAAAACGCTGTTCGAGACCGATTTCCGCGACAGCGTCTCGCCCCAGGTCTTTACGGCCGACAACAAACGCCTCTACGTCATTTCCGACATCGGCCGCGACAAGGGTGCGCTGTTCGAGTACGATCCCGCCGCCGGCACGCAGAAACTGATCTATGAAAACGACGAAGCCGGCGTCGGCGGCATCATCTGGTCCAATCTGCACAAAAAACTGCTCGGCGCCACCTACTACACCGACAAACTGCACCGCGTCTACTTCGACACGGAAGCCGAGACCTTTTACAACAAGCTTCAGGCGCAGTTCCCCGGCCTGCGCGTCGGCGTCAGCGACATGTCGAAGGACGAAAAGCGCATGTTCGTTTCCGTCGGCTCCGACCGCGTGCCCGGACGGCTGTATTACTACGACAAAGACCAGCCCGGCGCCTTTACGCAGGTCACCGATTTCTACCCGTGGCTCAAGGAAGAATATCTCGCCGAGATGAAACCGATCAGCTATTCAGCCCGCGACGGACTGACCATTCACGGCTATCTGACGCTGCCCGTCGGCGTGGAAGCGAAAAATCTGCCCGCGATCGTCGTCGTCCACGGCGGCCCCGAAGCCCGCGACACTTGGGGCTACGACACCGAAGCCCAGCTCCTTGCCAACCGCGGCCTGGCCGTGCTGCAGGTCAATTACCGCGTCTCCACCGGCTACGGCAAAGCCTTCTGGGAGGCCGGCTTCAAACAGTGGGGACTGAAACAGCAGGACGACATCACCGACGGCGTCACATGGCTGATCGATCAGGGCATCGCCGATCCCAAGCGCATCGCCATTTACGGCGGCTCCTACGGCGGCTACGCCACGCTGATGGGGCTGATCAAGACGCCCGAACTCTACGCCTGCGGCGTCGATTACGTGGGCGTCAGCAACATCTTCACGCTCTTCCAGTCCATCCCCGAATACTGGAAACCGCTGCTCGAACAGATGTACGAGACCATCGGCCATCCCGAAAAGGACAAAGCCCAGTTCGAAGCCACCTCGCCCGCGCTCCACGCCGACAGGATCAGCGTACCGCTGTTCATCGCCCAGGGCGCCAACGATCCCCGCGTCGTCAAGGCGCAGTCCGACGCCATGGTCGAGGCCATGCGCCGCCGCGGAGTGAAAGTGCAGTACATGGTCAAGGACAACGAGGGACACGGCTTCCACAACGAAGAAAACCGTTTCGACTTCTACCGCGCCATGGACGCATTTCTGACGGAGCATCTGAGGCTCGAACGCACTGCCGGCTGACCCCTCTTTCGCCGTTTCATTTCCACAGACGGGCACAAAAAAATCCATCCCGATACCTTAAACATCGGGATGGGTTTTTTTGTTATTCTGCGTTGTCGTCCGTTGGAACCCGAGACTGCCCGGCCGGCGAAATGTCCGGGCGGCTGGAACGGCGGCGGCGGGGCCGGCGGCTGCCGGAGCGTTCGCCGTGCCGCCGGTCGGGACGTTCGCGCCGCTCCTCGCCCTCACTCTCGTAACGGCGCTCGGGGCGTCCGCCGCTGATCAGGCGGACGGCCACTTTGCGGCCGGGTTCGACGCCGATGGAATGAGTTTCCACGTTGGCGCTTTCGCGCAGGGTCAGATGGACGATGCGGCGCTCCCAGCTGGACATGGGCTGAAGGTACACGGTGCGCCGCGTCTTCATCGCTTCCTTGGCGGCGTCCATGGCGATGCGCTCAAGATCCTTCTCGCGCTTGCGGCGGAATCCCTCGCAGTCGATGCGCACGTGAGGCACGGGACCGTCGTTGCGGGCCATCAGGTTGACGATGTAATCGAGGGCTTTCAGTCCCTCGCCCTGACGGCCGGCCAGCAGGATGCGGCTGTCGGGGCCGGAGAGGTTGACCGAGCCGTCGGACTGGACATTGACTTCGAGGTCAAGCCCCGCCGCCTTCAGGACTCTTTCAAGCAAAACGACAAATCCGCCGTTCGCTTCGGCCGCTTTCGCCGGTCCCGCCGCGGGGACGGCGGGGCGGCGCGCTTCGACCTTCAGCTTGCGGCCGAAAAGTCCGAAGAGTTTTTTCTCTTCGCCGACGATGGTGAGGAGCACATCTTCCCTGGCGATGTTCCAATGAGACGCGGCGCGGTCGCGCGCCTCGTCTTCCGAGGAAACTTCCAGCACCAGCACTTCGTCGTCCTGAGTCTTCAGAATGTTTTCTTCCATCGTGCGGGAACCTCCTTCGGTGTCAGGCCTTACTTATGCCGTTTGGGGATGAAGTCGCTGAAATCATCGTAAGCTTCACCGCTCTGCACGGCGGCGGAGGGGATTTCCCCGAGCTCGCGCTTGGAAGCGGGGCGTTTTTCTCTGACGGGACGGGGCGCAAAGACGGCCTTCTGAGCGGGCGCCTCGCCCTCGCGGGGCTTGTCCTTGAACAGGACGGGCTTCTCCTCTTTAGCCACCTTGTGCACCGTGAACCACTGCTGGATCACGGCGAACAGCGAGGACAGCATCCAGTAAAGGAGCAGTCCGCCGGGCATGGAAAGGCAGATGAACCCCATGAAGATGGGCATGACGATGTTCATCGTCGCCATCTGCGGATTGCCCTGCGCGCTGAGCTTCTGCTGGTACCAAGTCAAAAAGACGATGAACAGCAGCAGGAACGTAATCGGCAGCCAGACGCCGACGGCGGAAAGTCCCGCGGGATTGGCGCCGATGGCGCGGCACGTGTCCATGAAACCGGCCGTCAGAGGATCGCCGCTGAAACCGACCGCCTTGGCAATCGAGGAAAGCACCGTGCCGGCCAGAGGCACGCCGCAGAAAGTGGCTTCGCCGAACTGAGCGCTGGCGTCGCGCAGCACGTTGAACAGCAGGATCAGGATCGGCAGCTGGATGATCAGCGGCAGACAGCCCGAAGCCGGATTGACCTTGTTCTCCTTGTAGAGCGCCATCGTCTCGCGGCTGAGGGTATCGCGGTCATTGGCGTATTTTTCCTGAAGCACCTTGAGACGAGGCTGAAGACGCTGCATCTGCTGCATGCTGCGCATCTGCTTGGCGTTCAGGGGATGCAGCACCAGGCGGACGATCACCGTCAGGGCGACGATAGCCCAGCCCCAGTTGCCGGTCATGCTGTAAAGGAGGTTCAAAAACTGAAAAAGATAATCACTCAGAGCTTTCCACAAGATTCCGTCACCTTCTCAGAAATTTTATAAACCATAAGAATGGTCAGAAACGTTTTTTCCGCGCCGGCGGCACCGGGTCGAAACCGCCCTCGCTCCAGGGGCCGCAGCGGAGCAGCCGCCAGACGGCGAGCGCCAGCCCTTTGACGGGGCCGTGAACTTTCAGCGCTTCGACGGCGTAGCTTGAACAGCTGGGATAAAAACGGCAGCGATGGCCCAGCAGCGGCGAGATCCAGCGCTTGTAGCCGCGGATCGGCAACACCAAAAGCCAGACGAAAAATCTACTGATACCAGATCGCACCGGGCCAGTCATCTTTCATAAAGCCTTTGCGCTTCAACAAAGCGCCAAGATCGGCATACACCTCGTCGGCTTTCGCCCGAAGCCCCTGCTCGTTCAGCATGCAGGCGAACCACCAGCCCTCTTTCATCCAGGGATGGAGACGGCGCAGCGATTCCTTGAGCACACGGCGGCCGCGGTTGCGCAGGTGCGCTTTGGCCGCCTTTTTGCCGACCGCCATGGCGAAGCGCGTTTTACCGTCAGGCGCCTTAACAAACAACAACCGCACCAGCCTGCCTTTTAAACGACTGCCGGTGCGGAATAGTGTGTCGTATTCCCAGCCCTGTTTAAGCCGTAATGAAGCGGGATATGGGAAGACCAAGGCTTGCGGATTAGACGGCCAGGCGCTTGCGGCCTTTGGCGCGACGCGCGGCGAGCACGCCGCGTCCGCCGTGGGACCGGGAACGGGCGAGGAATCCCATGCCCCTCTTGCGCGATCTGACGTGAGGCTGAAAAGTCTGCTTCATCCGATGTACACCTCCTAATTTAGGAACTCCAGCATGAAAATACTTTTCTGGATAGTCAATTCAGCCCTCGAACTATATCACATCCGGGGCGAAGTTGTAAATACGCAAATTCATTTACGAGCGCCGACCAGGCGGTATTTTTTTACAGGGACCGCCGGCAGGCTGTTCAATATTTTCCAGTCGGGGCGGGTCACGATGCGCCCGTCGAGGATCACCACGCGCCCCCGATCGGCGCCGGAGCGGATCAGCCGCCCCGCCGCCTGGCGCAGCTGCATTTTGGCGCTGGGCAGCACCACCTTGACGAAATTTTCGCGGCCCTCCAGTTTGGCGCGCGCCTCGCCGACGGGATCGTCGGGATGGGGAAAAGGAATGCGGTCGATGATCACCTGCGTGAGCGCCTCGCCGGGCACGTCGATGCCCTCGCGGAACGACGCCATGCCCACCAGCACGCTGCGCTCGTTTTCCTTGAACAGTTCCAGCAGTTCCGTGCGCGGCAGGTCGCCCTGCACGAGGATATTCAGCCGATCCTTTTCAGCGTTCATCTTCAGATAAGCGGAAACGGCCGTCAGCAGCCGCCGCGACGAGAGCAGGATCAGCGTCGCGCCGCCGTTTTCGCGCGCGTATTTGCGGCACACCCGCGCCACCGCGTCGGCGTAGCCCGGCGACATCACCGGCATCCCCAGATCGACGACGTCGATCTCCATCAGCGAAGACAGATCGAACGGCGAATCGAGCACCGCCGTCTCGTCGGGGGCCAGCCCCGTCTCGTTGGCCCAATACTCGAACGAATTGTCCACCGTCATCGTCGCCGACAGGGCGACGACTTTTATCTCATCGTCGTCGAAGGCCGGCGGGATCAGGTCGCCGCCGTTCACACAGGAGCTCTTCAGGCTGCCGCCCTCGCGCCAATAGGCCCACTCGGGATAGTTCTGCGTGTCGTAGCACCAGCGCAGCGAGTCGCGGAACGCCGTCAGTTCGCCGTTCCAGACGGCGATCCCGCCGTCGTCCCGCAGGGCGTTCGCGTCGTGCCCGCCGCCGGCGGCCGCTTCCTGAAGTTCGTCCAGATGGCCGATGATCCGGTCGCATTTGACCAGCAGCTCGGCCGTGTCGTTTTTCAGCTCCGGCGGATAGGCCGTGAAACTTTTCCCGTCGGGCAGCAGCGCGGCAAGCTGATCGAAAACGCTCTCAAAGACCCGGCTCAGATCGGCCACTTCCTCGGCAAAACGATCGGCCGGGCAGTCCACGCTGCGCAGCAGAGACGCCTCCACCTTGTCGAGGCGGGGCGCGCGCCGCAGAAGACGCTGCCAGTCCCGCGCGTCGACGCCCACCTGCGTGACCGCACGGGCCGCGTCCTCCATCTTATGCGCCTCGTCGCAGATCAGCAGCCCGAAAGGGGCCGGAAAGGGCTTGCGCTGCCCCAGCACGTAGGAGAAATAGACGTGATAGTTGGCGACGATGACACGCCAATGCGACAGGTTGCGTATCACCTTGTTATAGAAACAGCGCTCGTGATGCGGGCAATAAGGACCGAGACAGGTCAGATAAGACGAGGCGATGCGCTCGCGGGCCGGATGGGTGTCGCCCAAGCTCAGCTCGCTCAGGTCGCCCGTTTCGGTGGCATAAAGCCAGCCGCTGATGTCGCGCGAAGCTTGCCCCTTATCGCCGCCGAAGTCGAGAAAACCTTCCGCGCCGATCTCGCGGGCTTTGCGGATGCAGGCATAGTTGCCGCGGCCTTTGAGCAGCCCATACGGCAGGTCGAGCCCCAGCACGTCCAGCAGCGCGGGAATGTCCTTGTAGATCAGCTGTTCCTGCAGCGTGATGCCCGACGTGAGCACCAGTACGGTGCTGTTGTTCGCGGCCGCCCAGCGCATGGCGGGGACCAGCATCGCGTAGGTTTTGCCGACGCCCGTCGGCGCTTCCGCCGCCAGAAGACGCCGGTCCGACTGCAAAAAATTCTCTATTTTTTCAGCCAGTTCGCGCTGCTGCCGGCGATATTCGAAATTTGGAAGGCGCGCGTTGAGAATCCCTTCGGGACCGAAAAAATCTTCCATGCGATCACCGTGTTTTTCTGTTAGAATAGGCGGAGTTTTTCAAAGCGCTCCGAAAAGATATTTTACAACGACTTGCACCGTTTGGCCCACATTTCCATTTTATTGTTTTTCTGGTAGAATATCATTTGTCTGTTGCGAATAAACCACGGTCCGTGGTAGAATTCTTATCGTTTAACCGGAGGAGGTGAACCGAATGCCCAACAAGAAGTCCGCTATCAAGCGCGTCCGCACTTCTGAGAGAAACCGCCTTTACAACCGCTACTGGAAGAGCCGCTGCAAGACCGCCATGAAAAAGGTCCTCGCCACCGTCCAGAACGGTGACGCCGAAGCCGCCGTGCTCCAGCTCAACGCGGCCCAGTCCGTGTTCGACAAAGCCGTTGTCAAAGGCGTGCTCCATCGCAATACAGCCGCCCGCAGAAAGGCCCTGATGACTGCGAAGGTCAAGTCCCTCTCCGCCGAAAAGCCCGCCGAATAAGCTTCACCGACCATAAAAAATGCCGCCGAAAGATGAATGAACGTCTTCCGGCGGCATTTTTTGTTTTTCCGATTTCGGCTTTTATCCCGCGGCGCGGGACATGACGGCGAGAAGAAGCTTTTCCAGCCCTTCCCAGCCTTCGCCCTCGCCGCTGCGCTCGCTCCAGGACAGGCGGATCAGCTCGCCCAGCCACAGTGACAGGAGTTCGGGACCGTAGGTCTGCGCCATGGCGCGGGCCGTTTTTGTCTGAAAATTGGTGAGATGCACCGCTCCCGCTCCGGCATCGCCCAAGCGAGCCGCGAACATGGCGCCGCGCACGCGCTTATGTACCGCCGCAAGCGCGGGGATCAGTTCGCCTTCCTCGCGCAGGATCGCGAGATTTTTCACGGCAGCGGCGACGTCGGCCTTGGCGACGGCGTCGAGCAGGTTGAGCACGCCTTTGCCGCCTTCGTCCATGGAAAGGGAATTGACCTGTTGCACCGTGATGCGCTTGTTCGGCGCCGCTTTGGCCAGCTTGTCCACCTCGCTGCGCAGCTCTTCTTCGTCTTCGATCCACTCCGCCAGCAGCGCCGCCGCCGCGGCGTCCAGCGTACAGCCCGAAGCGCGGGCAATCCTCTGCAGCCAGCCGACGCGCTGGCTCGGCCAATAAGGCGCCGTTTCATAGGGTACGGAAAAGGCCGTTTCGAAAACGTCGCCCAATTCCTTCTGCAAAGATTTGTCGGAATGGATCAGAAAGATCACGTCGGCGTCGCCGCGCTCGACATATTTTTTGTACTTGTCGGGCAAAACGCCCAGCGACCGGCCGTCGTCGACCTCGAAAATCCGCCGGGGGACAAAGAGGCTCGGCGTCAGAGCCTCTTCGAACAGCTCAGGCCACGCGGCCGTTTCCAGACGCCGGTCCAGCACGTAGCCTTTCTTTTCGTAAGCGGAGAGCGTTTCCGCGCGAAGACGGGGCTGAGCGCCCGCCGGCGCCGCGATGAGCACCAGCGCGGGCATTTACTTCACCACCAGGTTGACCAGCTTTCCGGGAACGATGATGGTCTTGACGATCGTCTTGCCCTCGAGGCGTTTTTTGACCGCCTCGTCGGCCATGACGGCAGCCAGCAGCGCGTCCCTGTCCAACCCGGCCGGCAGTTCGAGTTTCTCGCGCACTTTGCCGCTGAACTGCACGGGGACCGTCACCGTCTCGCTGACAGTCAATCTCTCGTCATACTCCGGCCATTTGGCCAACGACACGCACGGTTTATTGCCGATTTTAGCCCACAGTTCTTCGGCAAGATGCGGCGCATAAGGCGACAGCAAACGGGCAAAGACGTCCATCATGCCGCGGTAGCACACGTCGGCCTTGCTGGCGTCGTTGACCAGCACCATCATCTGCGAGATGGCGGTGTTGAAGTTCAGCGCCGCCGTATCGTCGCTCACCTTCTTGATGGTCCGGTGCAGAGTCTTCTCCAGTTCGGCCGGCAACGGTCCGTCGCTGACGGGCTTTTCGCCCAGCTTCCACACCCTCTCGAGGAAACGGTACACGCCCTGAAGCCCCTGCGTGGACCAGGGTTTGGACATCTGCAGCGGCCCCATGAACATCTCGTACAGCCGCAGCGAATCGGCGCCATAGCTCTTGACGATCTCGTCGGGGTTGATGACGTTCTTGAGCGACTTCGACATCTTGGCGACGACGCGCTCCAGCTTCACGCCGGTCCCCTTTTCGACAAACGAGTCGGGAGCGGGCTCCTCCACCTGATCCACGGCGACCAAAGATTTGTCGGGACGCTGATAGGCGAAAGACGTGATCATGCCTTGGTTGACGAGGCGGGCAAACGGCTCGTCCGTGTTGACCAGGCCGAGATCGTAGAACACTTTGTGCCAGAAACGGGCGTACAGCAGATGCAGCACGGCGTGTTCGGCGCCGCCGACGTACAGGTCGACCGGCATCCAGTAGTCGATGGTGTCGCGGGCCGCGAATTCCTTGTCGTTGTGCGGGTCAAGGAAGCGCAAATAGTACCAGCACGAACCGGCCCACTGAGGCATGGTGTTGGTCTCGCGCCGAGCGGGAGCCCCGCAGACGGGGCAGGTCGTATTCACCCATTCTTCCACGTTGGCCAGCGGCGATTCGCCGGTACCGGTCGGCTCGTACTTCTTCACCTCGGGCAGCAGCAGAGGCAGCTGCTCCTCGGGAACGGGCACGGTGCCGCAATGCGGGCAATGGATCAGCGGCATGGGTTCGCCCCAGTAGCGCTGGCGCGAGAAGATCCAGTCGCGCAGCTTGTAGTTGACGGCTTTTTTGCCTTTGCCATGCTCTTCCAGCCACGCAATGACCGTATCGATTGCCTCCTGCATGCCAAGACCGTCGAGGAAACCGGAATTGACGTGGGGACCGTCGCCTTCGTAAACTTCTTCCTGCACGTCCACGTTGCCTTTCAGGACTTCGACGATGGGCAGGCCGAATTTCTTGGCGAACTCCCAGTCGCGACCGTCGTGCGCCGGCACGGCCATGATGGCGCCGGTGCCGTAGGAAATCAGCACGTAGTCGGAGATCCAGATCGGCACGCGCTGCTCGTTCAGCGGGTTGACCGCATACGCGCCCGTGAAGACGCCGGTTTTTTCTTTGTTCAGCTCCGTCCGTTCGAGCTCCGATTTGAGCGAAGCCTCGCTCACGTATTCCCGCACCGCTTCGCGACACTCTGAGGTCGTGATCTTCTCCACCAGCGGATGCTCCGGCGACAGCACCATGTAGGTGACGCCGAAAAGCGTGTCGGGGCGAGTCGTGTAAACCTTGAGATCGCCGTGCCCGCCCTCGATCTCGAAGGTCACTTCAGCGCCGACGCTCTTGCCGATCCAGTTGCGCTGCATGATCTTGATCGGTTCGGGCCAGTCGAGCTTGTCCACATCGTTCAACAGGCGCTCGGCGTAATCCGTGATCTTCAGAACCCATTGACGCAGGTTACGGCGATGCACTTGATGACCGCAGCGTTCGCAATGTCCTTCCTTGACTTCCTCGTTGGCCAGTCCCGTCTGGCAGGAAGGACACCAGTTGATGGGAATCTGTGCCTCGTAAGCCAGCCCTTTCTTGAATATTTGCAAAAACAGCCACTGCGTCCATTTATAATATTCGGGATCGCAGGTGGAGACCTCGCGATCCCAGTCGTAGCTGAACCCCAACGATTTGATCTGAGCGCGGAAAATGTCGATGTTCCTCTCCGTCGTCACCTTGGGATGAGTGCCCGTCTTGATGGCGTAGTTCTCGGCCGGCAGTCCGAAAGAGTCGAATCCCATCGGGTGAAGCACATTGTAGCCGTTCATGCGCAGATAGCGGCAATAAATATCCGTCGCCGTATAACCTTCGGGATGTCCCACGTGAAGCCCGGCTCCCGAAGGATAAGGGAACATGTCCAGCACGTAGCGGCGTTTGTCGTCAGGCACCGCGGGATCTTCGAACGTCTTGAAAGTTTTGTGCTCGTCCCAGTAGTCTTGCCATTTTTTCTCAATTGACTTGAAATCGTATTCCATGCAGAAGCTTCCTCCTCGAAAATTCTTGCGCACAAGAAAAAATCACTGCGATTATAGCAGTTTTTCGGGATCTGTTCACAAAATTTTGAAAAACTATGGCTCAACCACACTGGCGCGGGCCAGCGCTTCGCCGACCGAAAGCACGCGAATCAGTTCGATTTCGGCGTCGAGCCGCGGCTTCTCCTCGCGGGAGCTGACCACGGCGCGTTTAAAGCCCAAACGGGCCGCCTCGCGCAATCTCTGCGCCAAACCGGAAACGGGACGCACTTCGCCGGCCAGTCCGACCTCGCCGATCAGGCAGCACTCGGACAGGACGTTCCGCCCCGTCAGCGCCGAAGCCATCGACGCCGCCAGCGCCAAATCGGCGCCGGGATCGTGGATCTCCAGCCCGCCGGCGACGTTGCAGTAAATGTCGTCGCGCAACGAGGGCAGAGCGCAGCGGCTCTGCAACACGGCCAGCAGCATGCCGATCTTGTTGGCGCCAAGACCGATGCCGGCGCGCTTGGGGTAGGCGAAGCTGCTTTCGCTCGCCAGCGTCTGGATCTCCGCCACAAGCGGCCGCGAGCCTTCCATGATCACGGTCATGACGACGCCGGATACCGCCCCGTCGGAACGATTCCAATAGAGATAGCTGGGATCGGGCACTTCCGCCAAGCCGTCGCTGCGCATCTCGAAAATGCCCATCTCGTCGGTGCCGCCGTAGCGGTTCTTGCTGGCCCGCAGCGTGCGGTACACCGACGAATTGTCGTCGGCGAACATGACCACCGCGTCCACCATGTGCTCCAGCAGCATGGGGCCGGCGATGCGCCCTTCCTTGGTGATGTGCCCGACGAGCACCATGGGAATGCCGTGCTCTTTGGCGTAGTTGACACAAACCTGCGCCGTGGCGCGCACCTGCGTGGGCGTGCCCGGCCAGCCTTCGGCCTGCGAGGTGCGCATGGCCTGGACGCTGTCCACGACGATCAGGCTGTGGTCTTTCGCCAGCGCCAGCGCGTCGTCGATGACCGTGTGACAACAGACGTCGAGCCCGTCGTGAAGAATCTTTAGTCGTTTGGCGCGCAGCCCCAGCTGCGACGGCGACTCTTCGCCGGAGATGTAGAGCACGCGGCGCCCAGTTGACGAAATGTGACCGCAGACCTGCAGCAGCAGCGTCGATTTGCCGATGCCGGGCTGACCGCCCAGCAGCACGACGCCGCCGGGCACCCAGCCGCCGCCCAGCACGCGGTCCAGTTCGCCGAATCCGGAGGCAAGCCGCCGAGGCGGCTCCAGCGTGCTGATGTCCACCGGCGTGAGGATCTTCGCCGTGCCGGCGGCCGCCATGCTGGGCGCGACGGGAATCTCTTCTTCCAAGGTGCCCCAGGCGCCGCAGCGCGGGCACTTGCCCGAAGGGACCAGGGAAACATAGCCGCACTCAATGCAGCTGTACCGCTTGCCGTCTTTTTTCGCCATGGTTCCTCCTTCGCCTCTGACGGCGCGCTAACGCTTGTAGCCGATGATCCGGTTCAGCAGATCGCGGCGCGCCTCGATATCTTCCGCCGTTTCGACGCCCGCCGGCGGGAAGCCGTCGATCACGCCGGCAATACCGCGTCCCTGTTCGGTTTGGGCGACGATGATCTGCAGCGGGTTGGCCGTCGCCGCGAAAACGCGGCACACTTCCTGACAGTTTTTGATGCGGTCCAGCACGTTGAGCGGATACGCCTTGCGCAATATGATAAAAAACGTGTGCCCGCAGGCGATCGCCCGGGCGTTCCTGACGGCCAGATCGACCATCTCCTGATTATTGCCTTCGTAACGGATCTTGCAGTCGCCCGACGCTTCGCAGAAGGCTACGCCGAACTCCATGCCCGGCGCCGAGGTCGCCATGACCTCGTAAAGATCTTCCGCCGTCTTGATGAAGTGGCTCTGCCCGACGATCACGTTGCAGTCCGAGGGAAATTCCGCCTGTACGATGTGCCACTGAATGTCCGCCATTGTATTCTCCTCCATTTCAAGCATTTTTGAGAGCTTGTTCAATCATACAACGTCAGCCGTAAAATCGCGACAAAAAATATCCCGCGCCGAAGGACGCAGGATATTTTTTGTACCGGAGCTACTTCTTTTTCTTCAACTCATTGATGACGTCGGCGGTGAGGTCAACGCCGCCGAACTGAACGGCCTGGGAATCGAGAACCACGTCGCAGCCCTTGTTCTTGGCCACGGTGCGGACGGCCTGGCGGATCTCCTTGTAGATGGGCTCCTTGAGCTTCATCTCTTCCTGCGCGGCTTCGCGGCGTTTGGCTTCGATCGTCTCGGCGCCTTTCTTCTTGTCGGTGACCTTTTCGAGAGCGCTTTTCAGCTCCTGTTCCTTGGAACGATACACCGCTTCGATTCTCTTGCTGACCTGCGCGAAGTTGGGATGATTGAAAAGGATCCTCTGCATGTCGGCCACGCCGATCTTCGTATCGGCGTAAGCCGCGCCGGCGATGACCAGCGTCAGAGCTGCAAGCAGCGTAGAGACACGGAAAAACTTCTTCATTTGGTAATTCCTCCTTGGTTCAGTCTGTTTTGACGTGGTCATTGTACTGCAAAGACGCGATTCCGTCCAGACCGTTGAAAACAACAATATATTTATCGCCGTCCTACGGCAATGTCCGGATTTTACCATCAACTCACAATGGTGCTCATGAACGCCTCGAAAACGCCCATAAAAAAACGACACTTGACCAGAAGCGGACTTCCAGTGTTAAATTATTCGAGGTTTTCGGCCGTCCCGGTTCCGGCCGCCATAGACGATCAAAAGTGACGGAGGTTCTCTGTGCGCATCATCATCGCAATTTCGGGCGTTATTTTCCTGTACGAAACGTTCAGCATGATCTGGCCGCTGCGGCTCCCTCTCTGGGGCAAGCTGGCCGCCGCGGCGCTGCTGCTGGCGGGAGCTTTCAAAAACTCCATCTACCAGCGGCTGGGCGGCGGCATGTTCTTCGCCCCCGATCTGCCGCGCTGGGTCATGATCGCGGGCTCGCTGCTTTACAATCTGCTGATCGTGGCGCTGTTTCTGCTGCTGATCAAGGACGCGGCCTGGCTGCTGTGGAAACTCTGCGTCCACCGCCCGTTTCCCGCCGCGGGGGCCTCGCTGCTCGTCTTCGCCCTCGCCGCGGCGCTGACCTTTTACGGCACGTGGGAGGCGATCCGCGTGCCGGACGTCGCCGAGCGCCCCGTGACGATCCGCGGGCTGGCTCCCGAGTTCGAGGGGCTCAGGGTGGCGCTGCTCGTCGACCTTCATGCCAGCGCGCTGAACCGCCGCCCTCTGATCCAGGCCATCGTCGACAAAACGATGGCGCTCAAGCCCGACCTGATCCTGATGCCCGGCGATTTCGTCGACGGGCTGGTCAGCCAGCGCAGGGCGGATCTGGAGCCGCTGGCGCAGCTGAAAGCGCCGCTGGGCGTTTTCGGCTCGTCGGGCAACCACGAATACTATTCGGGCTTCGACGCCTGGATGAAGCAGCTGCGCGAGTTCGGCGTCACGATGCTGGAAAACGAGCATCGTGTGCTGATCCGCGGCGCAGGACGGCTGGTGCTGGCCGGAGTTTCCGACCAGCAGGGAGGGCGCCTGGGCTACGCCGCGCCCGATCCGGACAAAGCGCTGGCCGGCGCGCCTCGCGGCGTTCCGGTCATCCTCATGGCCCACCGCCCCGAGGCGGCGCGCGAAAACGCGGCCCGCGGCGTAGCCCTGCAGGTGTCGGGGCACACGCACGGCGGCATGATGCCGGGGCTCGACCGGCTCGTCGCCCGGTTCAACGGCGGCTTCGTCAAGGGATGGTACGACGTCGGCGGCATGAAACTGTTCAACAGCCCCGGCACGTCGCTCTGGAGCGGTTTTCCGCTGCGGCTCATGGATCCCGCCGAAATCACGCTGCTTACGCTCCGCGCCGCCCCATGATCTCGCGGCAAAAAAAACTAAAGAAGCGCGCTTCCGCGGTTGAAACGATCGCGAAAACGCGCTTCTCTTTCGTCTCTCTGATTCTCTTCGCCGATTGAAAAAAAAATCGTTCGGCTTCTTCGTTGAAAACCGTCTTCTCTCAACGACTACGACGCCAGGCTCTCCAGCGCGCAGACCAGATCGCCGAGACGGTTGATCTGTCCGCGCCGGAATGCCTGAATCATCAGTTTCGCCCGCCCGCCGCGCGGAGAAGCTTTCTGCGCCAGGGACAGTCCCGGCAGCCAATCAAGCGGCAGAGCCCAATCCTGCTGCTGCGCGTCCTTGAAGGCGTACAGCGCGCGGTTCAAAAGCCGCGTGGCGCGCAGGGGTTCTATCCGCGATAGCGGCAGTTCTTGCAGCCGCGCGCGCAGGTCTTCCGTGTCTTCATAGCGGGCCAGCTCCCGTTCCAGCACCGCGGCCAAGGCCGACACGTTGAAGGGGAATTTTTCGGGCGACGCCAGGCGGCTCAGCGCCAGCGCGTAAAGTCGCGCATCCTGCTTCATGACGCCGGCATCGACGTGTTCCATCACGTCCTCTTCCGTATGCCACCACCAGCTCATGAAGCTGTTCGCCGTGCCGTCCGGCGAACCGTCGGGCAGCGTCGAGCTCCAGCTCATGCAGCTGGAAACGCCGATGTTCTTGAACGACAGGTCCCAGCCCGTCACGAAGCCGCCGGGGCGCAGGATCTGACCGGTCGCGTCGGCGACGACGGAAGCGTACAGACCGCGCAGGTCCGGCCCCGAAGAGCCGCGCGCGAAGTCGTCCGCGCCGCGCAGCCCCGGCATGTCGGCGTTGCACAGCGCCAGACAGCGGCGCTGCAGCGAATCGAAATTGTCCGCGGCGAAGGCCGACGAGCCGGCGTAGCGGCCGTTCGAGTGTCCTGACCACCAGCAGATCTTGATTCCCCGCGCCAGCGGTCGTCCGGCGAAAAGTCCGGCCATCGCGAGCGCGACGGCGTTGCCGGTGGCGTTGTCGCAGGCGCCGTAATGCCACGAATCCAGATGGTTGCCCAGCAGCACATACTCCTCGCTTTCGCCGGGCAGGTCGGCTTCGAGCACGGGTATATCGCGGCAGCCGCTCTCCACTCGCGTTTCGAGTTCGAGAACCGCCTCTCCGCCTCTGGCGCGGCGAATCAGTTCCTCGCCCTCGCCGCGCGGCATGACCGCGACCGGCAGCGCGGGATAAAGCGAACTTTCCCATGGGTCGGGCTGTCCCCAGATAAAATTGACGTTGCCCTCGTGGATCAGCGTTTCGTCGCCCTGTTCCCAGACGCAGACCAGCGCCGCCGCGCCGCGGTCCTGCGCGTCCATGGCCGCGACCGGCGACGCGGTGCGCGCGACGACGATCTTTCCCAACAAGTCGCGCTCGCGCGGGGCGCCGCGCGCGGCCAGAAGGTCGAGCGGATTGTGCAGCAGTTCCGTCTTTTCGACAAAGACCGGCGTCCCCCGCACGGGCTCGCGCGTCGAAGCACAGAAGCTCCACGTCTTGCACGGCAGGCGGCGCTCGCTTCCGTCCGCGTCGATCAAGGTCAGCCGCGCCGAGACGGGATCGCTGAGCCAGACGGGATAACGGTGCAATGTCCATTTCACGCCGGCGCGGTTGAGGCGTTCGGCGATAAAGTCCGCCGCCTTCGCCTCGCCCTCGCGCCCCGACCGGCGGTCAAAAGCGGCGATCGTTTCGACGTCCTTCCAGACGCGGCCGTGATCGATCGCGCCAAGAAGGTCGCGTTCCGCGGACGTCAGCATTTCGCCGCCGGCAGAGGAGCTTTCAGAAACTCCTCCACGAAATCGCTCAGATAGCGAACCGTGCCTTCGAAAATCTGGCGTCCCCATTCGGGATTGGCCTTGGCGCAGCCGTCGTCGTCGCCGCCGAAGGTACCGGTCTTGGTGAACGCCGCCGTCGAGCGGATGATCTTCACCGTCGCGCCCCTGAAAGTAATGGCGTTGCCGTACGTGCTTTTCAGCTCCGGCGTCAGGGACCGGATCTCCTCGGGGACGAAGTTCTTTTCCTTGCGCACCCAGTCGGGGCGCAGCGCCATCATCACCGCCGCCTCCTGACCGCCGCCGTGGCCGCCGCCCCACCGGGGATCGAGCTCGCGGGCGATCGTCCACCAGTCCAGGATCGCCCCCAGCCCGCCGCGTTCGTAGATCCGCAGGCACGCCGCTTCAAGCGCAGGATCGTTGCCGCCGTGTCCGTTGAGAAAGGCGAACCGGCGCACGCCGGCGTTCATCAGATGCTCGGCGACGCTCGTCATCACCGACTGCAGCGCCGCCGTGCCGATGTCGATCGTGCCGCTGAACTCCGTGTGATAGGGACACACGCCGTAGGGCATCGCCGGCAGCACGACCAGACGGTCGGGAGAGCGCGCTTCGAGCCGGCGCGCCATCTCTTCCGGGATCGTGAAATCGGTTCCCAGCGGGCCGATGGAGCCGTGCTGCTCGGTGCTTCCCAGCGGGACCAACGCCAGCAGATCGTCGGAAGCCGCTTCGCGGAACTCGTACCACGTCATCGAAGCCAGATACATTTTCAATTCCTCCCGTACTTCCCGAACAAAAGCAAGGAGAGATCCCCGCCGCGCGCCGGTCGGCCGCGGCGGGAACCTCCGTCATGACTGGACGAGCCCTAGGCGAAATGGCGCTTCAGCGTCTCGTCCGAAGCCCTGCGGGTCACCAGACTGACGACGATCATGACGATCATCGCGTAAGCCCAGCAGACCATCAGCGGGTTGAAACCGAAGGCCCAGCCGGGATGTTTCAGCGTCATCAGCACGAAGAGGACCTCGCCCACCGCCACGCCGGCGAACGCGCCCGCGCGGGTCGCGCCCTTCCAGTAAAGCCCCAGCAGCACAGGCGCCGTCCAGATCCCCAGCCCGCCGAAAGCGAACAGGATCAGCTTGAAGATCGTCGCCGGACGGGAAACGCCGAAGCAGATGGCGATCACGCCGATGATCACCGTGACGTAGCGCGACAGTCGCAGGATCTGGCCGTCGGTCGCCCGCGGGTTGATGCGCATCTGGTAAATGTCGCGCGTGATCGCGCCCGTGGCGGAGATCAGCAGCGAGTCGATCGTCGACATGCCGGCCGCCATGATGCCCGTGATCAGCAGCGAGGAAATGACGGGCGACAGACTCTTCTGCAGCAGCAGCGGCACGATGAAGTCGATGTCCTTGCCCTGAAGGCCGGGAATGGAAACGATGCCGTTGACGCCCGACCACTCGATCAGCGTCGCGGCGATCCACATGCCCAGCGTGCCGAGGATCGTTGCCTTGAACATGACCTTGTAGTCTTTCATGGCGAAGAACTTCGTCACCAGCGTCGGCTGCGAGATCGAAAAGAAGCTCCACAGCACGATCATCGACACGTAGTTCGCCCAGCCGTACGCCCCGCCGACGCCGGGATGGGACATGTAGGCGGGATTGAGTTCGAGCAGCTTCGCCGAGATCGCCTCGAAGCCGCCGCCGAGATCGAGCGACACCGCAAACGTGACGATGGCCGTGGCCAGCATCAGGCCGCCCTGGATCACGTCGGTCAGCATGGCGCCGCGGATGCCGCCGCTCATGCAGTAAAGGATAACGACGATCCCCATGCCCACGATGCCCACCCACTCGGGCGCGCCCGTGTAAACGCGCAGGATCACGCCGGCGCCGATGGTCTGCGCGCCCATCATCGGGATCATGAAGAGGATCATCAGCAGCGCCTGGAACGTGCGCAGACCGTTGGACTCGAAACGGTCGCCCAGATAGTCGGCCAGCGTCAGAAAACCCTGCGTGTGCCCGAGCCTGATGAGCTTACGCCCCACCAGCAGCACCGGGATGATCATGGAGAACACCAGCCCCGGCACGGAAATGGACAGCCCCGCGAAACCGACCTTGTAGCAGGTCGCCGGGCAGCCCATGAACGTGCTCATGCTGTACTGCGTGGCGAAATAGGCGAAGCCGCTGACGATAGCGCCGGCCTTGCCGCTCATGACGAAGAAGTCCTTCAGCGTGTTGGTGTTTTTCGCCGAAAAATACCCGATGCCCGCCATCAGCACGAAATAAAAAGCGAGAACGCCGTAAAAGACCGACGGGATCGGCTTGAGCATTGTCCCTACGTCCATGATGAACTACTCTCCCTTCCGCTCTTCGTCAAACTCGTGATACTCGGGACGGCGCATGGCCTGCGCATAGAACACGACGATGAGGATCATCGTGATCGCCGTGTGGGCCGTCCAGCCCACGATGAAACTGGGCAGCCCGTAAATCACGGGGATATACCGGGTCGCGTAAAAGAACGGGAACGGGACCATGATGATAAAAAACAGAAAACCGAATATCAGCGCCCATTTTTTTTCAAAACTATTGCTGAAAATATCCATTCAAGCCGCTCCTTTCAAAAGGAATGCCTCTGCCGCACCTCCGCCGCCGACCTTGAAAACACGCCCCCTTTCCCGGTCTCAGGAATATCGCACACGCCTAAAATCCGGCGTCGTAAACAAAAAATAAATGTATCCAAAAAGACCTCGGCTTGAGTATAATAATTTTCCCTGAGCGTGTCAATGGATCCATTTTTTTCGACGGCGGGCGATGCCATGATACGGTTTCTTTATCAAAAAATCGAACCTTGCGGCAAGGCGCGTAAGATCCGCAAAGCGAGCTGCGCAGACTGCGCGGCAGTCGAGATGGTTCTGAGCGACTGAACTTACCCGCAGCGCCCGGCAAACCATGTTAGCGCTTTTTATCAAGAAGCAGTACGAGATCTATTTCGCGATCTGCCTTTCGACGCGGTCAGCCCATAACGGCAACGGCCCGGCGGGAGCTGGAAAATTTCAGCTCCCGCCGGGCCGTTATTGACTTTATGTACGATTTTTCAGAACCGCGCCAACAGTTCCTCGACCGTCTTCTTGCCGAACATCGGCTGTCCGTCGTTGACGACGCAGCAGGGAACGCTCATGACGTTGTACTTCTCGCGCAGCGCCGGGAAGTGGTTGAGATCGTAGATGTCGACGGAGACGCGCGGATTCAGCGAGACGATGCGCTGCGCCGCGGTCACCAGCTCAGGGCACATCGTGCAGGTCAGGCTGACCATGATCGTCATGTGGACGTCGCGATCGAGCGCCTGAGCCTGCGTTTTCGTTCGCTCGTCGATGCGCTGTCCGGGACCGGCGAGGTTGTACAGCCCAAGCACGAACGAGGTGAACTCGTGTCCGCCGGGCACGCCGTGGAACGCCACGCCCGTCTCGCGCCCGTCGGCACGGCACACTCTGACGCAGGGGGCGCCGTCGTCCGCCGCGGCGGATTTTTCCACGGTCAGCTTGTCCGTCAAGGCCGCCAGCGCGTCCATGTAACGTTCCAGCTCGCGCGAAACGGGCCGTTCGTCCAGCGACAGACGCAGGATCAGCGGCGACTCCATCTTGGCGAACAGGTCGTTCAGCTGCCGGACCATGTCGTCGGTGAAGAGCGCGCCGTCCGGAGAAACCGTCGGGGCGTTCTCGGTGCGGCCGGAATCGACGGGTTGATGCACGGCCGCCCGCTTGTGGGGCACTTCCGGCTTCAGTCCCGTCTTCTTCTGCATTCCCGCGCAGTATTTTTCAAGCTCGGTCGCCGCCAGAGCTCCGTCGCCGACGGCCGTGACGACCTGACGCAGATTTTTGATGCAGACGTCGCCGGCGGCGTAGACGCCGTCCGCCGAAGTTTTCTGCTGCCGGTCGGTGATCACGTAGCCGTGCTCGTCCAGCTCGACGATGCCCTTGAAAAGTTCCGTGCTCGGCGAGTAGCCGGCGAAGACAAACACGCCGAAGGTGTCGCCGTTCTCCGGCTCGAAGACCGTGCGCTCGCCGGTCTTGCTGTTGACGTAGACCAAGCGGCGCAGCACGGAATCGCCCGAGACGCTTTCCACCGAAGTGTTGGTGAGCACGGTGATCTTCTCGTTCCGCCGCGCCTCGTCGGCCGCCGACTTGGCGCAGGAAAAGTCGTCGCCGCGGACCAGCACGGTGACGTGCGAAGCGTATTTGGTAAGGAAAACGCTCTCCTCCGCCGCCGCGAAACCGCCGCCGACGACGAAGACCGGCTTGCCGGTGAAGAACTCGCCGTCGCAGGTCGCGCAGTGGGCAACGCCGTGCCCGCGGAAATCCAGTTCGCCTTCGAATCCGACCGCGCGCGGATGCGCGCCCGTGGCGACGAGCAGGCCGAAACACTCGAAGACGCCGCGGCTGGTCGAGACTTTGCGGATCTCTCCGCCGGCATCTATGCCCGTGACCTCGGCCAGCAGGAACTCCGCGCCGAAATTTTCCGCCTGGCGGCGCATCTTTTCCGTCAGCTCCGCGCCGCTGGCACGCTCGACGCCCGGATAATTGACCACTTCGGACGTGATCGTGATCTGTCCGCCGAATTTTTCCTTCTCCACGACCAGGACGCGGTAGCACGCCCGCGCCAGATAAAGAGCGGCGGTCAGTCCTGCCGGACCGCCGCCGATAATGATCGCGTCGTAGAGATTTTCGCCCGCGCTCACTTAGAGCGCTCCGACGAGGTCGAGGCTCGGCTTCAGCGTCTCCGCGCCGGGCTTCCATTTGGCCGGGCAGACCTGGTCGCCGTGCTCGGCGACGAACTGACAGGCCTGCAGCTTGCGCAGCAGCTCGTCGGCGTTGCGGCCGACGTTGCCGGAGTTGACCTCGTAGGCGACAATCTTGCCCTCGGGATTGACGATGAACGTGCCGCGCTCGGCGATGCCCTCCGCCTCGATGAGGACTTCGAAATCCTTCGCCAGCGCTTGGGTCGGATCGGCCAGCATCGGATAGGTCAGCTTGGAAATCTTCTCGGAATGGTCGTGCCAGGCCTTGTGCACGAAATGGGTATCGCAGGACACGGAGTAGATCTCGCACCCGGCCGCCTTGAACTTTTCGTAATTGTTTTCCAGATCCTCGAGCTCGGTCGGACAGACGAAGGTGAAATCCGCGGGATAAAAGAAAAACACGCTCCACGTGCCGAGGATGTCGGCCTTGGTCACGGTCTTGAACTCGTTGTTCTGATAAGCCGAAACCTTGAAATCGGAAACTTCCTTGTTGATAAGAGACATATGGAATTACCCCCTTGAATGTTTTTCGGATTAGCGTTAATTAACCCTGACTAAAAATATCATATTTTTACGCGATGTCAAGAGGGGGGTCGAGCGAAAAGCGAATTTTTTAGCGCTCCACGGGAAAAGAGGGCCGCCTCGGGTTACAGATCCTTCTCCTTGACCGCGGGGCCGACGTACCGATCCATCACGAGCGCCAGGTAGAGATTGAGGCAGGTGCGGAAGTCCTTCAGGTCCAGTCCCGATTCCTTGTTGAGCTTGTCGAGGCGGTAAATCAGCGTATTGCGGTGCACGTGCATGCGCCGCGCCGCCTCGACCAGCGAAAAACCGCTTTCGCACCACTCGCGGATGGTCTCGCGCATCTGCTCCCAGTCGGGGTAGCGGCGGAAAGCGCCCGTCACGGCCTGGACAAAACGGGTGCGCACAGGCGAATCGATCGTGGTGATCACGTCTTCGAGGCGGTAATCGGCGATGTTGTACACGCCCGGCTGCTGTCGGAATTTCTTGCCGAGAAACAAAGCTTTCCACGCTTCCTGATAGCTTATCGCCAACGCGGAGATGCCCAGCGCCGGCGAGCCGATGCCGATGGCGGCCTTGAGATCGAAGGCTTCGATGGCCTGGAGAATCTTTTGTGCGCGCGCCGCGGCTTCGTCGATCATGGCATTCTCGTGCTCCGTCTTTTCGCCGCCGGCCGCAAAAAGGATCACGAAGCGGTTGTTGCCGAGCATGGCCGAAAGATCGCGCGGCTCGGCGAAGAGTTTGCGAATCGAAGCGAGCACGGCTTTTTTCACGTTGAGGATGCGCGTCTCGGCGTTCTCGCTCTGGCGGCGCATCTGCTCGCGGACCTGCAGGGCGAAACGGCCGAACTGGTACAGGTCGACGGCAATGGGGATGTAGTGCCAGGTGCGGTCGTAACCGTATTCGGACGCGCGCGACAAAAGGAGCGCCTCGTTGCTGACGCCGGGGACGAAGGAGCCGATGTCCTGAACGAGATTCTGCAGCGTGCTTTCGCGATTGACCGAATAGGCGTACAGCTCGCGCTCGCGCAGCAGCAGTTCGATCTGCCGCTTCACGATCGTAGCGAAAGGAGCCACTTTTTCAGGATCTCCGGCGATGGCCACAGTGCCGGCGATCTGCCCGTTCATGCTCTGAATGGGTGCCGTCACGCCGGGCAGCGTGCCTCTGAGCTGCTGCGCCTGTCTTTCGCCGGTGCGAGCGTTCTGTCCGCTGGCGACGACGGGTAGCGATGCCTCGTGAAACTGTTCAAGACGGTCCTTGTTGCTGGAACCGACGATAACGCCCTCCGTATCGGTGATGATTACGTCGAAATTAATGGCCGAAGCGACGGCGGCGGCGATCTCCTGGGCGCATTTGCGCAGCAGGACGTTTCCTTCTGAATTCTGATCATACATCTTTCTCACCTTGTGCTTAAAGTATAAACACCGTCAATATTTAGCCATAATTTTTATATTTTTGCAATAGCGTATTGAGTGATCTTTCACGAATAATCCTCCAAAGTTGTCAGTCAAGTTCCGCTTATGCCTTCCCTGACCGAACGAAAAACGGGAAACATGCCGCGGCGCATGGAACATTCCTGTCCGAATGTGTTAAGATGTACTTTATTGACTCGTTCATCGGCAAATTTTCATTCTTCGAACGCGAAAGGATTTGATTTAATTGGCAGAAAATGCGCTTGAGGTGCTTCGCGCACGCGGCTTCATCGACTGGACGACGGACGACGCCGGCGTCAGGGAATTGTTCGACAAGGGCATGGTTACCGCCTACGTGGGCTTCGACCCCACCGCGGACAGTCTGCACGTCGGCCATCTGATCCCGCTGATGGGGCTGGCCTGGCTGCAGCGGCTCGGGCACCGGCCTATCGTGCTGGCCGGCGGCGGCACGGGCATGATCGGCGATCCTTCCATGAAGAGCGCGGAGCGCAATCTGTTGACGATGGATCAGATCCGCCACAACGTGGAAGGCGTCAAAAAGCAGCTCATGCACTTCGTCAGCTTCGACTGCGGGGAGAATTCCGCCCTGCTCGTGAACAATTACGACTGGCTGAGCGCCATGAACTTCCTCGAATTCCTGCGCGACGTGGGCAAGTTCTTCACGATCAACAAGATGATCGCCAAGGAACACGTCAGGAGCCGCATCGAGGACCCGACCAAGAGCCTTTCCTTCACCGAGTTCGCCTACACGCTGCTGCAGTCCTACGATTTCTACCATCTCTACACGACCTACGGCTGCCGCCTGCAGCTGGGCGGCAACGACCAGCAGGGCAACATCACCAGCGGCATCGACTTCATCCGCAAGCACGAAGAGGGCGCGGCGGTGTACGGCGGCACCAATCCGCTGCTGCTGACTTCCGCCGGGCACAAGTTCGGCAAGACCGAGGGCGGCGCCGTCTGGCTCGATCCCGCCAAGACCTCGCCCTACCAGTTCTATCAGTTCTGGGTCAACAGCGAGGACGCCACGATCGCCAAGACGCTGCGCTACTTCACGTTCCTGCCCCTCGACGAGATCGACGCGCTGGTCGCGCGCCACATGCAGGCGCCCGAGAAGCGTGAAGCGCAGCGCGTGCTGGCCTACGAGATCACCAAGCTCGTCCACGGCGAAAACGTGGCGGCCAACGCCAGGCACGCCAGCGAGATCCTCTTCGGCGGTTCCTATACGCCCGAAGACCTGACGGAAGACATGCTCCACACGCTGGCGGCCGAGACGCCCTGCGGCAAAGTCGCTTCGCTGCCCGTGCCGCTCGCCGACGCGCTCGCCGAGGTGGGCGCGTGCAAGAGCAAGGGCGAGGCCAAGCGCCTGATCGCCGGCGGCGGCGTGTCCGTCAACGGCGTCCGCGCCGACGAGGGAGCGCAGCTCGAAGACAGGGACGTGCTTTGCGGCTACTTTTCGCTGATCCGCCTCGGCAAAAAGAAATACTTTATGATCGGCCGCAAGTAGATGAGCTTCGCCGTTTCGGCCGTAGAATTCCTGCGCAAAACGTTCGCCTACCCCGGCTGGCGCGGACGCGCGCTCTACGGCCTCTTCCGAAGCGTTTTCGCCCTCGCGCCCATCCGCCGGCGGCTGATGCTCGACGCGCTCAAAGCCTCGTTTCCCGAAAAGGACGAGGCGTGGCGCAAAAGCACGCTGCGCGGCATGTACCGCCACTTCTCCTGGATGATCGTGGAGTTCCTCGCCTGCCAGAACGATCCGTCGCTGGTCACGAAAATGGTCGTCGAAGTGGAAGGACGCGAGCACGCCGACGCGCTGAAAGCCTCCGGACAGGGATGCTTTATCCTCTCGGGGCACTTTTCCAACTGGGAGATCTGCGGCGCATGGTTTCCGCAGAACGGTTATCCCGTGCAGGCTGCCGCGCGCGACGCCGACAACCCCGAGTTCGCGGCGCTGATCGAACGCTACCGCGCCAACCTCGGCGAGACCACGCTGCGCAAGGGGGCCATGAACGTGCGCCATATGCTCCGTCTCGCGCAGTCCGGCCAATGGATCGCCCTGCTGGCCGATCAGGACGCCGGCCCCGGCGCCGTGCCCGTCACGTTTCTGAACCGCCGCACCACCATGGTGGAAGGCCCCGCCGCGCTGGCGCTGACGGCCAAGCTGCCGCTGCTCGCCATTTACTCGCTGCGTCTGGCCCCGTTCAAGTACCGCGTCGTCTTCCTGCCGGACCTCGCCGCCGGATTCTCCGGGCGCAGCCGCGAAAACATCGCCGCCCTGACGCAAAAAGCCAACGCCGTGCTCGAAGACATGGTGCGCCTCGCTCCCGAGCAGTGGTTCTGGTTCCACCGCCGCTGGAAGACCGACCCCGACCGTCCCGGCGTGAAAATGCAGTGACCTTTTCCGCTTCCGCGGACTTCGCAACAAAAACATCCCGCGCCGGCGGGCCGAAAATTTTCGGCCCGCCGGCGCGGGATGTTTTTGTTCAGCTCAATCCAGCCGCGCTATTTCACCTTCCAGCGATTCTCCAGCAGCTGCAAGGCCCCCGAGGTGACGCTGGTCAGCACCAGATAGACCAGCGCGACGAAGATGAACGTCTCGAACGAGGCGTAGGTGACGCTGCGCACCTGCTGGCCGACCATGGTCAGGTCGCTGATGGCGAGCACGGAGAGCAGCGACGATTCCTTGATCAGCGTCACGAACTCGTTGCCGATGGCCGGCAGCATGTGACGGATCGCCTGCGGCAGGATGATGCTCTTCATCGTCTGCCAGTAGGACAGCCCCAGCATCTTGGCCGCTTCCCACTGCCCCTTCGGCACGCCTTCGATGCCGCCGCGCACGATCTCGCCCACGTAACCGGACGAGTTGATGCCGATGCCGAGGATGCCCGCCGTGGCCGCGTCGAGATTGACGCCCAGCGCCGGCAGTCCGAAGTAGATCAAAAAGAGTTGAATCATCAGCGGCGTGCCGCGCAGCACGTAAATGTACGTCGCCATCAGATAGCGCAGCGGCTTGAACGGCATGACGCGGAACGAGCCGATGAAGATGCCCAGCGCCGAGCCGAACAGCACGCCGAGGAACGAAGCCTGAATGGTCACGCACACGCCCTTCCAGAACATGTGCATGTACGGGATCAGCACGGAAAAGTCCAGTTCCATTTACTCCGCCTCCTCTGCTACGGCCGTGCCGTAATGGGAAAGCACGCGCTGCAGGAACGCGCGCGTGCGCTCCTTCCGCGGACGCACGAAAATGTCGTCCGGCGCGCCCTGCTCGACGATGCGCCCGTCGGCCATGAAGATGACGCGATCCGACACATCCTTGGCGAAAAGCATCTCGTGCGTGATGATCATCATCGTCATGCCGCTTCTGGCCAGGTCGGCGATGACGTTGAGCACATCGCCGACCAGCTCGGGATCGAGCGCCGAAGTCGGCTCGTCGAAAAGCATCACCTTCGGGTCCATGGCCAGCGCGCGGGCAATAGCCACGCGCTGCTGCTGGCCGCCGGAAAGCTGCGCCGGGAACGCCTCGAACTTGTCGCCGAGACCGACGCGGTCCAGCAGCTCCCGTGCGGTCTTTTCCGCCTCGGCGCGGGATTTGCCGCGCACCTTCATCGGCGCGATCGCCACGTTCTCCAGCACGCTCAGATGCGGGAACAGGTTGAACTGCTGAAAGATCATGCCCAGCAGCTCGGACTCCCTGGCGTTGGATATCTTCCCGCCGTCCATGCGGCGGCCGTAGACGGAGATCTCGCCGGAATCGATCTTCTCCAGACGGGCGATGCAGCGCGCCAGAGTGCTCTTGCCCGAACCGCTCGGGCCGATGACCGTGATCACTTCGCCCTCGTCGACAGTCAGCGAGACTCCGTTGAGTACGTCGAGAGAGCCGAACGACTTGTGCAGATCCTTCACTTCTATCGCGTGAGTCACATTCGCTCACCTCCATTGAAATGCGTTCATTATAAATCAACTATCAGTTTATTGCCAGATGAAAATTGCAATTTTGTTTATATTTTTCACGAAAAGAACGCCGGCCGCAAAAAAACAGGCCGGCGCGTCGGCCAGCCTGTCTTATAATATTTTTCTACAGCCCCATGACGCGGGGAATATAAGTCGTGAAAACCGGAAACGTCACGATGATCAGCTGCACGGCCAACGCCACGAGCACGAACGGCCAGATCCGGCGGAACATCTCGCCCAGCGGCACCTTGCCCACCGCGGCGACGATATAGTTGCACGCTCCCACCGGCGGCGTGATCAACGCGATCGTCACGTTCAGCGTCATTACCACGCCGAAATGAAACGGGTCGATGCCGGCCTTGGCCGCCAGCGGCGCGAACACCGGCGTCAGCAGCGTCATCACCGAGATCTCCTCCATGAACATGCCGATCACGAAGACGATCAGGCTGAGCACGACCATCAGCAGCCAGGGATGTCCCAGCAGGCCGGCGTCCACGATGACCTGGCTGAACGCCTGAGTGACGCGCTCCCACTTGAGGTACCAGCCGACCACCGAAGCCGCGCCCATGATCAGAAAGATCGCGCTGGTCAGGCGCACCGTCTCGCCGACCGCTGCGGCGAAACCGCGCAGCGTCAGCCGGCGCGTCACCGCCGCGCCGGCGAAAACGCAGTAGCCCGCGGCCAGCGCGCCCGACTCCGTCGGCGTGACGATCCCCGACATGATGCCGCACATGATGATGCACGGCGCCAGCAGGGCCAGAAACGAACGGGACAGGATCCGCCATTTCTGCGCGTACACGCCCGTCAGATCGGTCTTCGGCACGTCGTACTTGCGCACGTAGTACCAGTTCATGACCATGTAGGCCAGCCCGAGCGCGACCCCCGGCGCCATTCCCGCGGCAAAGAGCCCGCCGATGGACGTGTTCGTCATCGACGCGTAAATGATCATGAAGATGCTCGGCGGAATGATCGGCCCGATCAGCGAACTGCCCGCCGTGATTCCCGCCGCGTAGGAGGCGGGAAAGCCTTCCTTCACCATGGCCGGGATCAGGATCGAGCCCAGCGCCGAAGCGTCGGCCGCAGCGCTGCCGTTGACGCCGGCGAAGATCACGCTGCCCAACACGTTGACGTAGCCCAGTCCGCCGCGCACCGAGCCGACCGCCAGCCGGCTGAAGTCGATGAGGCGGTCGGTGAGTCCGGAACGGTTCATCAGCGTGCCCGTGAGGATAAAAAAGGGAATCGCCATCAGCGAGAAAGAATCCATGCCGCCGAAAAACTGCTGCGGTACGACGCGCAGCAGCGTCAGGCCGCCCGCGCCGAGAATGCCGAGCAGCCCCGCCATCGTCAGCGAAGCGTAGAGCGGCACGCCGAAAAGCATCAGCGCAAAAAACGCCGCCAGCAGAAAAATGCCGCTCATCGTTTTTCGCGCCCGCTTCCGGAGTCATGCAGATACTTGCCGACGACGACGGCCATCAGCATGGCCATGCCGACCGGCACCGCCGTCAGAGGCACCGCCTTGGGCACGCCGAGCGCCATGGTCTTCATCTTCCAGCCGCCCATCACGTTTTGAGCGCCGAACCAGACCATCACGCCGAGGACCGCGACTTGGACCGCCGCCGACAGGAAGCGGCAGAACGCCTTGCCGCGCGGCGGCAGGACGTTCACCACGAAATCGATCGACATCTGATCGCCGTTGAGAAAGGCCGCCGCCGCGCCGATCAGCACCATCCACACCAGCGAAAAGCGCGCCAGTTCCTCCGTCCAGATGGGGGCGGCGTGACATAAATAGCGCAGCACCACGCCCATGACGATGTCGCCGATGTTGATCATCAGCAGCAGCCCGCCAAACCAGAGACTGAAGAGCCCCACCCAACGGCTCAGCCGTTCGAGAGAATTCATGCGCTGCCGGGCCTCACTTCGCAGAGGCTTTTTCGTTGGCCGCCTTGGCGTCGCGCAGAGCCGCTTCGAGCCACTCGGCGGGAACTTTGCTCTTCAGCCACTCGATGTAAGCCGGCTGGCCGACGTTGCGGAACTGCTCCATCTCCGCGGGCGTAGGCGCGTAAACCTGCATGCCCAGCCGGCGGCACTTTTCCACCTGCTGCGAATCCTCCGCCTCGATGCGGGCACGGGTAAGGCGGTTGGCTTCCTTCGCCGCTTCGAGGATGACGGCGCGCTCTTCGTCGCTGAAGCTGTCGAACAGATCGCCGTTCATGACCAGAAACTGGTCGGAGTACTGGATGTTCGCCAGCGTCATGTACTTCTGCACTTCCGTCAGGCTGCCCAGAAGCACGTAGAAGGCGGGGTTCATCTGCCCGTCGACGACGCCCGTTTTCAGCGCCATGTAGAGTTCGCCCCAGGGGATAGGCGTACCGCTGGCGCCGAACGCCTTGAAGATTGCCACCTGCCCCTCGTCCATGCCGCGGAACTTCAGGCCGGGGAAATCGGCGGGGCTGCGGATCTCGCGCTTGGAGTTGGTGAAAGCGAGGAAGCCGCCCTCCTCCACCGCTTCGATCAGTACACAGCCCGTGCGCTCGCGGAACAGCTTCTTCAAATTGGCCCAGTATTCGCTCTCGTCGAAGAAAACGTGCGCTGCCTCGTAGCTGTTGAACATGAACGGCACCGACGAGGGATACAGCTCCGGCAGCACCGTGCCCATGGCGGCGAACGAGGAGACGTCGGCCACCGGCTGATTCAGCCCGTCCTTCATCATCAGCTCCATGCGCTGCTCTTCGCTGCCCAGCTGCTCGTCGGGATACAGTTCGAACGTGATGTTCCCCTGCGTGCATTCCGCGACGCGCGAGGCGAACTCCTTGACGAAGTAATGCACCACGTTGTTCTCGACGTTCGCCGGGCCGATGTGCGACATCTTCACCACCCTCGCCGCGCCCGCCGCGCCGTTCAGCCCCAGTGCCAGCGCACAGGCCAGCGCCACTTTCCCGATCACAGATCTTTTCATTTTCCACGCCTCCCAGGTCCGAGCTTTCCGCTCGAAAACTCCTGACATTCTATCCCAAAGAACTCAAAAATGACAGTGTCTCTTCAAAAAACAATTTTTCACGCTACGTCTCCCCCCTCACGCCAACTCTTTCTTACACCGTTTCTCAATTAAAAGGGCGAATACTGGGCGCTGCCAGCAAGATTCACAAAGCGGGCTGCACAGCAGTCGAGCTTGTCCCGAACGCCGGCATTTTCTCGCCGCGCCAGCAAACGATGGCGATACTGCCTATCAAGAATCAGTGTTACCTTGCAGAACAAAATTTCGTCAACAGAGCATCGTCGACACGCCGATCCCGACGGAGCCGCCGACCGGCAAAGCGCCGTCGGAAGTTCTCTGCCGGGATATATGGGGCAGGCATTCAAATTTATGAAGCATTCTTCACAAAAAGCCCCTGCGCCAGCTGCCGTCCAAACGGCGTCTGATACAGGGGACTTTTTTCGCGAACGCTTTATCACTACGACTCTGTCGTTGCAACCTGGCGGCCCCGGCGCGACTCGAACGCGCGACCTACTGCTTAGGAGGCAGTCGCTCTATCCATCTGGGCTACGGGGTCGTTTCCAAAAGCGGGTTCATCATAACACAAGCGCTTCAAAGCCGCAAGAAATGAACGCCGACTTCCTTACTTCCCAGCGATCCACGACGCGTCGGGATCCGCCACGATCACGGTTTTATTCAGCGCGCGCGTTTCGCCGCAGCGAAAGCAGCCGTGCAGATGGTCGTTGATCACGCCGCAGGCTTCGAGGAACGAGAACATGCTCACCGTGCCGACGAATTTGAAGCCGCGCCGGCGCAGGTCGGCGCTGAACGTATCGGAAAGGGCGCTGCGCGTCAGGCGCTGTTTCTGATAGGCGGGATAGATCACGGTGCGCCCGTTCGTAAAGCTCCAGACGTACGCGGCGAAGCTGCCGAATTCCCGGCGCACGTCGAGAAAGCGCCGGGCGTTGTTCACGACGGCGCGCACTTTGCGTTCGGCGTGGATCATCTCGGGATCGGCCATGATGCGGGCGGTTTCTTCGTCGTCGTATCCGGCCACCTGAGCGTAATCGAACCGGCTGAAATTGCGCGCGAAGCACCGGCGCTTGCGCAGCATCAGCAGCCAGCTCAGCCCGCAGCTCATGGACTCCATCAGCAAATGTTCGAAGAGGATGCGGTCGTCGTGTTGCGGCACACCCCATTCTTCGTCGTGATATTTTCTCAGCAGTGGCTCGGCGGCGCACCAAAGACAGCGTCTTTCTGTCAAAATCATTCACAGCGCTCCTATTTTTCTTTTAACGTTCCTCGCCGGAAAAGCGCAGGAACCGCCTCAGCCGCTTGTACATCACAAACGCCAGCAGCGACGTGACGCCGTATTTGAACAGGTTGAACGGCAGCAGCGCGTAGACCATCAGCGTATAAAGATCCGTCACCGCGGCATTGACGGCGTGCCCCATGCCGATTACCGTCTCCATTTTCAGTCCCAGCAGCCGCGCGTAAGCGGGAAAGAAAACGAAAAAGTTGCCCAGTACGATCAGCGACGAAGCGCACAGCGTGCCCCAAAGCAGCGCCTGCGCCGCGGCGCGTTTCGTACGCCGGCGGCCGTAAAAAAGCGCCGCGGGCACGACGTAGCACAGACTGCCCCACAGGTTTGCCAGCTCGCCGACGCCCATGGTCGTCGTGCCGTTGAACAGAAAATTGAGCGTCACCTTGACGGCCGCCGCAAAAGCCCCGGCGCCGGGGCCCACCATGCAGCCGCCGAGGACCACCGGCAGCTCGGAAAGATCGAACTTCACAAACGGCGGCACAAAGGGCGCCGGAAATTCGAGAACCATCAGCAGCGCGCCGATCGCCCCGAGCATACCCGTCAGAACAAGCGAATGCAGTGAAAAACGCCGGCAGTACGCCAGCGGCATGTTGTCATCCTTCATCCAAGTCCTCCGCAGAATACCGAAATGATTTTCTTGCGAATATCATACTCCGTCCCGCTCAATTTACCAATCGTCAGTTTTTCCATCTCGGTCGAGATCATAAAAAAATTCGGAACGCCTCTTACCGGGCGTTCCGAATTTTTTCGCGTCCATGCCGATACTGATTTCTGATAGAAAATATCAGGATGAAAGGCAACGCGGCACAGGACCTTCAGAATATTTCAAAAAACTGTATTTTCACTAAGCCCTTTCAGTTGAAAACGAGTATCAATCGAACGACGGCAAACAATGAAAAACTTTCAACAGCGGCTGCGAAACGCCGAAAACGCGCTGCGTTTCCTCGCAGTCGAGCGCCAGCTGTTTCATCAGGCTCATGCGCCCGCTGAAGCGCGTCATCAGACGCAGCCGCTTCAAAAAGGCCAGCAACGGCCGGCGGCCGTACAGATCGCCGTGAAAACCGATTACGTGCGTTTCGATGCGCAGGCTGCCCTGAACGAGAAACGTCGGATTGCGCCCGACCGAGATGGCCGCTGGCCGCCAGCAGCCGCCGTGCCACATCGCGCCGGCGTACACGCCCTCGCCGGGCGTCAGTTTTTTTTCGTCGGGAAGCATGTTGGCCGTGGGATAGCCCATGGCGCGTCCGCGCCGATCGCCGCTCACCACCCGGGAAAAGAGGAACCACGGATAACCGAGCAGTTCGGCCGCCTGATCCACGTTGCCCGCCTGCACCATATCGCGGATGCGCGTGCTGCTGACGACGATGCCGTCGTCCATGACCAGCTGCGGCATCAGCGCCAGCTCCAGGCCGTGTTCGGCACAGTAACGGAGAAGAAATTCGCCGTCGCCGGAACGCTCGCGCCCGAAGCGGAACTCACGCCCGACGACGATCCCCGTCACATCCAGACGCGCGCGCAGTTCGTCGAGGAACAGACGCGGCTCCGTCGAGGCGAATTCTCGAGTAAAAGGAATCTCCAGCGGCTCGGGAATGTCGAAATTACGTCGCAGGAACGCGGTGTCCTCGCGCGTGAAAAGCCGTGCCTTCAGGCCGCCCAGCACGTAACGGGGATGCGGCGAAAAGGTCACGACGTTCCATTCGGTATGAGCGCGCGCGGCCATTTCCCGCGCCTGGCGAAACAGGGAAAAATGGCCGCGATGATAGCCGTCGAAGGCCCCGATGCAGACGATCACAGGCGTACCGCCTTGGGGATGTTGGCTTGCGGGTAGACCACCGCGCGGTCGTTTTCGACTCTCAGCGCGCCGAGGCAAAGACAGTCCTTCCCCACGACCATCACGCCCTCGTCCACCGGCACCACGCCGGGATTGCGGAACCGCATGAAGCTCACGTACACGCCAAGGCCGTTGCCCAGCCGTTTCTCGCAGAAAGCGTTGGCGTCGTAACTGTAATACTGGGAAGCCAGCGATTCGACGGACTGAATCCGCCCGGCAAGTTCCGCTCCGCCCGCGGGAGCCTGCGGATTGTAAGGCAGCGCCTCTTCGGCGCGGTAACAGCCGACGCACAAGCGGCGAAGTCCCGAGAGGTGCGCGCCCGCTCCCAGAGCGCGCCCAAGGTCGCGGGCCAAGCTGCGCACGTACGTGCCGCGGTGGCAGCGCACCAGCAGGCTGGCCGCGCCAGTTTCGTCGCGGCCGAGATAGCGGATCGAAGTGACGTTCACAGGCCGGGGCCGGATGTCCGGCTCCCGGCCGGAACGCGCCAGCTTGTGAGCGCGCGTGCCGTCCACTTTTACCGCGGAGACGCGCGGCGGCGTTTGCAGCCGCACGCCCTGAAAAGCCGGCAACGCGCCGCGCAGCGCCGCCTCGTCGTAAAAGACCGGCGTCGGTTCGCTCAGCGGCTCGCCGGTCGCGTCGTCGGTGCTGGTCTCCCAGCCGAATGTCACGCGCGCCAGATAACTTTTCGGCAGATTCATCACCGCTTCGCTCAGGCGCGTGGCGCTGCCGGCCAGCAGCACGAGCGTTCCCGACGCCGACGTGTCCAGCGTGCCGGCGTGCCCGATCTTCTGCTTCCGCCCGCCGAGCGCCTTCGACACCGCGGTGACGCAGCCGCGGCTGGGCGCGCCGTAAATCTTGTCGAGAACGAGGATCCCGTTATACACGGCTCAGTTCCTCTTCCAAAGCTTTCAGCCCCTCTTCGAGGGGCAGATAGATCTTGCAGCCGGCCGCGTACCGATGCCCGCCGCCGTTCCACTTCGCGGCGATCGCCTGAGCGGAAACGGGGCCGCGGGAACGAACGCTGCAACGCAGACAGCCTTCGACCTCGCTGACCATCACGGTGACGTCGGCGCCTTTCATATGCGTCAACATATTGATAAGCCCCTCGGTGTCGCTTTCGAGCGCCCCCGTCTCGCGGAAATCGTCGCGAGTGATCCACGAGAGCGCGGCGCGCGCGCCGACCGGCCCGACGCGCGCCATGCAGCGTCCCCACAGGCGCAGTTTCGCCGGCGTATCGTTGAAATGCAGCCGTTCGTCCAGTTTGGCGGGAACCGCGCCAGCCTTGACCAGCTCCGTCGCGATCCGCATGGTGTCGGCGGTGGTGTTGGAAAACTTGAACCAGCCGCAGTCCGTCGCGATCGACACGTAGAGCGCTTCGGCGATGTCCGCGTCGATCGCGCAGCCGAGAGCGAGAACAACCTCGTAGACCATCTCGCCGGTCGCTGCGGCCTGCGGATCGACCCAGTTCACCTCGGCGCCGAACCGTTCGTTGCTTTCGTGATGATCGATGCTGATGCGCGGCTCCAGACCGGGAACGCCGCGATCACGGGCGCTGACGTCGACGGCAATCACGCAGCGTCCGTCCTCGGACGCGGAAGCGCCGGCCCGGTACTCGCCGCTGTGGGGCAAAAAAGAGTACAGCGGCGGCAGCGAATCGACGCCGCCCCAGATCACGTCGTGTCCCAGTTTTTTCCCGGCCGAAACAAGGGCGCTGCCGCAGCCGAGCGTATCGCCGTCGGGCTTGACGTGGCAGACGATGCGCCACTTCGGCTCGGCCAGAAGGATGCGCGCGATCTTCTCGGCTTCAGTCATCGGGTTCCTCCGGCGCGTCTTCCGCCTCCACGGGCGTTTCCGGCGGCAGCTCGGCGCTGATCCGGTCGAGCACGCGGTCCATCTCGCGCGCCAGCTCTTCGCTGTCGTCGAATCTGAACGTCAGTTCCGGCACGGTACGGTACGACAGCACGCGCCCCAGCGACGAACGCACGTAGCCAGAAACTTTCTCGAGCAGTTTGGCAATCTCGGCGCGTCCTTCCTCGCGGAGCGTGGTGTAATAGACCTTGGCGTACTTCAAATCTTTCGAACACTCCACCGAGGTGACGATCACTTCGGCCAGTTTCTCGTCGCGCACTTCGCGCGAGAGGATCAGCGAGATCTCGCGCTGAAGCTGGCTGTTGATTCTTCCCATTCTGAAACGAGGCATCCGTTTCCTTCCTCTCTTGCGAACCGGTCCTTCCTGCTCGACGCGCCGGCGCTGAGATGTCACTTCAGTCTGCCGGCGCGCGAACGGTTCTTTCACAAATTTTTACAGAGTTCTCTTCTCTTCCACGAGCTCGTAGGCTTCGACCACGTCGCCCTCGCGGAAATCCTGATAGTTGGTGAAGGTCATGCCGCATTCGAAGCCCTCGCGCACTTCGCTGGCTTCGTCCTTCTCGCGGCGCAGCGAGGCCACCGAACCTTCCCAGATCACGATGCCGTCGCGGACCAGACGCACCTTGCTGCCGCGTTTGATCGCTCCCTTCATGACCCGGCAGCCGGCGATCTTGCCGACCTTGGGCGCCTTGAAGATCTTGCGGATCTCCGCTTCGCCCAGCGAGTTCTCCTTGATCGTCGGCGTCAGCAGACCTTCCATGGCCGCCTTCACGTCGTCGATGATCTCGTAGATGATGCTGTACAGGCGGATCTGCACGTTTTCTTTCTCGGCGAGTTTGCTGGCGCTGTTCTCGGGGCGGACGTTGAAGCCCACCACGATGGCGTTGGACGCCGTGGCCAGCATGATGTCCGATTCGGAGATGCGCCCCACGGCTGTGTGCACGATGTTGATGCCCACGTCCTCGGTGCCGAGTTTCTCCAGCGAGCCGACGATCGCTTCGATGGTGCCCTGCACGTCGCACTTGATGACCAGGTTCAGCACGGGTTTTTCGCCGTCCTGCACCTGACTGTAGAGGTCTTCCAGCGTCATGCGCTTGACGGCCATGTTGTTCTGAGCGTTGCGGCGTTCGGCTTCGAGGTTGGCGAAGTAGTCGCGGGCCTCTTTCTCGGAGCCGATCTGGTGAAAGTGTTCGCCCGGCTGCGGCACGCCGTTCAGGCCGATGATTTCGACGGCGGTGCTGGGACCGGCCTGCTTGACGTTTTTGCCGGCATCGTTGAACATGGCGCGCACTTTGCCCCAACAGGAATCGAACAGAATCAGATCGCCCCGGCACAGCGTTCCCTGCTGCACGATCACGGAGGCGACGGCCCCCTGCCCCTTGTCGAGTCGCGCTTCGATGACGACGCCTTCGGGAGCGACGGCGGGATCGGCCTTGAGATCCTGCATCTCGGCCACAAGCGAAATCATTTCCAGCAGCTGATCCACGCCTTTGCCGGACTTGGCGGATATTTCCACCATGACGGTGTCGCCGCCCCACGCTTCGGACACGAGGCCGTAACCGCTCAGCTCCTGCATGACCTGCTGCGGGTTGGCGGTAGGCTTGTCCATCTTGTTGATGGCGACGATGATGGGAACGCCGGCGGCCTTGGCGTGATTGATGGCTTCGATGGTCTGAGGCATGACGCCGTCGTCCGCGGCGACGACCAGCACGGCGATGTCGGTGCACTGGGCGCCGCGGGCGCGCATGGAGGTAAAGGCTTCGTGCCCGGGCGTGTCGAGGAAGACAATCTCCTTGCCGTTGTACGTGACGTGCGAAGCGCCGATGTGCTGGGTGATGCCGCCGGCTTCGCGGGCTGTCACGTGAGTTTTGCGGATCGCGTCGAGCAGCGAGGTCTTGCCGTGGTCAACGTGCCCCATGACGGTGACGATGGGAGAGCGCGGTTTGAGATGCAAGCCGCGCGGCGCCGCTTTGCCGCCGGCGGGCGCTTTCGGCTCGGCCGCTTCTTTCTCTTCCGCGGCGGGAGCTTCGTCGCTCCAGTCGACGTCGACGCCGCAGACGTCTCCGAGAGTGAGCAGGATGTCGTCGTTCAAGGACGCGGATGCGGGAACCATCATTCCGGCTCCCATCAGCTTCTTCACGGCCTCGCCGGCGGAAAGTCCGAGCGCGTCGGCCAGGTCTTTCACACAGCCGCCGTGTTTGACTTTCACGGTCTTCTTTGCGGGAACGGGCGTCTTCTCTTCCGCCGCCGGAGCGGGCGTTTTGCCTCCGGCCTTCTCGGCTTTCGGCGCGAGAGCCTTCTTTTCAGGCCCGGCCTCGGCGGGCGCGCTCTTTCCGGAGGGCCCTTTCTTCTTTTTGCTCTTTTCGATTTCCTCTTCGACAAGCTGGATCGCGTCGTCGTCGATCGTGCTCATGTGGGACTTGACGGAGACATTCACCTTTTCCAGCAAAGCCAGCAGATCCTTGTTGTTCATTTCCAGCAGCTTTGCGAGTTCATAAACTCTCATTTTACTCAACGGCATTTCCTCCTTCTGGAAGCAGTCCTTTTATTTTCTCTGCAAAGCCGCTCCGGAGCGGAAGGGCGACTATCTGAGCCTGTCGCAGTCCCAGGAGTTGTCCAAGTTCTAAACGGCTTACTCCCGCCAAAACGTGCACGTCGGCAGCTTTGGCGTCAATGGCTCTTTTCAGCGTCTCGGAATGATCGCGCGTCAGCAGAACGGACAGGTTCTGCCCGGCGGAAAGGCTGTTCAGCACGCGGTCCTGACCGACGATCAGCTCGCCGGCGCGGCGCGCCAGCCCCAAAGTTCCCTTGATTTCCTCAAAGAGTTCCGCCGCGTCGGGAAGCGCGTCGCTCTCCCCGAGGTTCACCGCGGCGCGCAGTTTGGCCTGCACCTCCGCGGGGACGGAACATTTGAGGGATTTTTCCAGCAGCCGCCTCTTCAGGCAGAGGGCCACGCACTGGGGCTCGGGACAGACGTACGCGCCCCGTCCCGAGGTTTTTCCCTGTTCATCCAGCACGACCTGTCCGTCGGGCCGGCGTACCACGCGCAGCATATCGCGAGGAGCGCGCTCGCGACGGCAGGCCACGCAGCTGCGGGGATTCACGGATCGCCTCAAGCTCGCTCCCTCTCTTCGGTCTCGGGCTTGCCGGCGGGCGCGTCGCCGGTGTCGGTGTTGATGTCCACTTTCCAGCCTGTCAGGCGGGCGGCGAGGCGCACGTTTTGTCCGGCTTTGCCGATGGCCAGCGAGAGCTGATCAGCCGGAGCGTACACTTTGGCGGTGCGGTCCTGCCCTTCGACGGCCTCGACGCTGGTCACGCGGGCGGGCGAGAGCGCGTTTCTGATGAACTCGAGAGGATCTTCGTTCCAGACGATGATGTCGATCTTTTCGTCGCAGAGATCGGCACTGATGCTCCTGATGCGGGCGCCGCTGTTGCCGACGCAGGCGCCCACGGAATCGACGGCGGGGTCGGTGGAGGCCACGGCGACTTTGGCGCGGGCGCCGGCCTCGCGCACGATGCCTTTGATCTCGACGGTGCCGTCGTGGATCTCGGGAATTTCCAGTTCGAGCAATTTCCTCAGCAGGCCGGGGTGCGTGCGCGAAACGACGATGCGCGGGCCGCGCCCGGTCTGGCGCACGTCGAGCAGAAAGAACTTCTTGCTCTCGCCGGGCGTGTAAACTTCGCCGGCGATGCGCTCTTCCCTTGGAAGTACGGCTTCGCTGCGTTCGCTCAGGCGGACAAGGATCTGGTCGTTTTCGGCCTTGAAGATGGTGGCCGTGATCAGGTCGCCGATCTTGTCGTTGAACTCATTATATACGATTTCGCGCTCGGCGTCCTTGAGGCGCTGCGTGATCACCTGACGGGCGGTCTGCGCGGCGATGCGCCCGAAACTCTTGGGGTGCTCCAGCACGGGCACCTTGACGCTGTCTCCCTCCTGAACGTCGGGGTAGCCGAGGGCGCGCGCCTCGCCAAGACTGATCTCGCTGTCGCTGTGCGCCTCGGAATCGACCGCCCGGCGCACGTCGAAAATGGACACGCTGCCGGTCGTGCGGTCGATGGCGACGACGGGATCGAATTTGCCATCCTTGAATTTTCGATAGGCCAGCGCCAGCGCCGCCTCGATGCTGGCGAGGATCACTTCTTCGGAGAGGCCCCGCTCCTCGCCCAGCTGTTTGAGAGCCCCCAGAAAATCAACACCCAGTTCCATTCTAACTTTTTCCTCCCCTTTTCTTGAAGGTCTTCTTCTGCCCCTTCTCTTCCACGTAAACCAAATGCGCCCGCTGGATCTCCGCCAGCGGGAGATCCAGCGGTTCGCCGCCGCAGTCCAAAAGGACCGAGCCGTCCTTTACCCCCTCGATCACGGCCGTGACGCGCCGTCTCCCTTCGTAAACGCCTTTCAGGCGGACGCTCACGGAGCGTCCCGCAAAACGCGCGTAATCCTCCGCTTTGAACAGCGGACGTTCCAGCCCGGGGGAACTGACCTCGAGCAGATAATTGTCCTCGAAGGCGTCTTCCGCACTATCGAGCAGGCCGCCGATCTCCTTGGCGCTTCGTTCGCAGTCGTCGAGACCGACGCCGCCGTCGCGGTCGATGTACACGCGCAGGATCTGCGAGCCGGCTTCCTTGACGGTTTCCGCGCCGACGAATTCATAGCCCAGCGATTCGACGAGCGCTTTCAGCTGCTCAAAAATTTTTTCCATATCCACGACGATACCTCGCTTTACGATTGGCCGATTTATAAAAAACGAAGAGTGGGCGCAGCCCACTCTTCACTCCCAGCCTCCAAATTCTTCACGCATTGTAACATGAAAGTTTTCAGTTAGCAACCTGTTTCGTACAGAAAAATTCTCTTCGTTCCCCTCCGTCCCCTCCGTCCAACGCCGTCTGGGCGTCAGCGGCGCAGCGTCGCCGACGCCCAGACGAAGACGGCCTGCGCGTCGCCGGCCGGGCCGACGCGTTCGCCCGATTTGAAAGTCACGCTCAGCCTTCCGCCGCCGAGAACCGTCTCCAGCGAACGGACGATCGCCTCTTTCCACGACGCCAGCCGCGGCGTCTGCAAAGTCAGCACCGCGCTCAGCCATTCGAGCCGCCAGCCTTCGGCGTTAACTTTGGCGAGCGCGTCGCGCAGCAGCGCCATGCTGTCGGCATCTTTGAACTTTTCGTCGCCGGCGGGATACAGCGTGCCAATGTCCGGCAGCCCCGCAGCGCTGAGCACGGCGTCGGCCGCGGCATGAGCGAGCGCGTCGGCGTCGGAATGACCGTCAAGCCCCAGCGCCGAGTCTATGGAGACGCCGCCGAGGATCAGTTTCCGTCCCGGCACGAGCGGATGCACGTCGTAGCCGAGGCCCGTGCGGATCTCGCCTTCGCCGGCAATCTTCTGCGCCATCTCCCAATCGCCGCCTTCCGTCACTTTGAAGTTCACGCTCTCGCCCGCCACCCAATCAAGAGTTCCGCCCCGCTGCAGCCACAACTCGGCCTCGTCTTTGAACTCGGCGCGGGGGGCGGCGTTCTCGAGCAGTTCCCGCAACGCCGCGCGGGGAAAAAGCTGCGGCGTCTGGGTGATGTAAACGCCGTCGCGGTCGAGCGGTTCGATGCGCCCGTCTTCGATCTTTTTCAGCGCGTTCGCTTCCGGCAACAGCGGTGCCACAGCGTTTTTCCCCGTCGAGGCGGCGATCAGACGCCGGCACAAAGGCACGCTCGCAAAAGGGCGAGCGGCGTCGTGCAGAAGCACTTCGTCCTCATCGCAGGCACGCAGGGCCGAAAGCACGGAAAGCGCGCGCGACGCGCCGCCAACCACGACGATCGCTCCGTTGGGCAGCGCCGGCGTCATCTGCGGCGGCAGGACGAGCACGATCCGGTCGACCAGCTTTTCCCGCCGCAGCCTCCGCGCCGTTTCCAAGCTCCAGTGCCAGACGGAGCGTCCGCCCAAAAGGCGGAATTGTTTGGGTTCGCCGCCGAGGCGCGTTCCCTTTCCCGCCGCGAGGATGACGAAAGCGCGGCTCAACTTTTCACCTCGCGTTTGACGCGCCCGAAGACCATGCGCCCGGCCGAGGTTTGCAGCAGCGACGAGAGCGTCACCTCCACCGTCTTGCCGATAAAGGGTCCGCCGTCTTCGACGACGAGCATTGTGCCGTTGTCGAGGTAGCCGATCCCCTGACGCGCATCCTTGCCTTCCTTGATCAGGCGCACCGTCACCTCGTCGCCGGGCAGCAGGGTGGGCTTCATCGCGTTGGCCAGATCGTTGACGTTCAGCACGCGCACGTTTTGGATCTGTGCGACCTTGTTCAGGTTGTAGTCGGTCGTGAGCACGTCGCAGCCGAATTTTTTGGCCATGGACACCACCGCCGAATCCACGAATTCGGTGTGGTAATCGTCCAGCGACGCCTCGGTCAGCGCCAGTTTCACCTGCTGAAGTTTCTGCAGCTCCTTGACGACGTCCAGTCCCATGCGGCCGTGGGCGCGCCGGTTCTGATCCTTCGAGTCGGCCACGGTCTGCAACTCGAGCAGAACGAACGACGGCAGGATCAGAGTGCCCTGAAGGAACCCCGTTTTCGCGATGTCGAGGATGCGCCCGTCGATGATCACGCTGGTGTCGAGAATCTTGCGCGGCACCGGATCGGCCGCCGGCTCGGGGTCTTCGGCTTCTTCCGTCTGAATTTTTCCGGCGCGGCCCTTCCGCTTCTGGCTGAGACGTTCCCTCACCGAGGCCATGGCGCTGCGGATGTCTGCCTGGCGAGTCACGAAGATCCAGGCCATGACGAAGCCAATTAGCACGTTCAGCAGTACCGTCAGGTACGGGCCGAAGGGCGTGCCGGAAAAGGGCAACACCAGCAGGTTGGCCAGCACGAGCCCGACGATCATGCCCGTCAGTGCGGCGACGATCTCGGGCCAGGCCGTACTGCGCAGCTGGCGTTCGAAAAGCAGCCCCACGTCGTGAAGCAATTTCATGAAATACGGCGCCAGAAGGACGCCAATAAAGCCGAAAACAGCAGTGGAAAGAACGATCGCCAGTCCATGGAAAAGAAGCGTATCCGGAAGATACGTCCTGAGAACGGGCGCGCCCGTCTGGTAACCGGCCAGGGCCCCCAGCAGTCCGAGCAGAGCGCCGCAGCTGTACCTGACGATTTTTTTCAGTCCGTCGGTCATGATTGGATTCCCACCTCCTTTGAACGAAACGAGAGCGCCCGAAAAGCGCTCCCGAAATTCCGCCGGCTACTCCCTGACCTCTTGCCGGCTCTCCAGCGCCGCGTGAAGCGTGACGCGGTCGGCGAACTCGATGGAGCCGCCGACCGGCAGGCCGTACGCCAAGCGCGATTTTTTCACGGGAACGTCCCGCAGTGCGTCCAGCAGCGCGTAAAAGGTCATGTCGCCTTCGATGCGCGGATTCGTGGCGATGATCGCCTCGCGGATAGGGTACTCCTCGAAGCGTTTGCGCAGCAGGCGCACCGTCTCTTCGGGGAGCGATTCGCGGTCTTCAAGCGGCGAAAGCGACGTGCCGAGCACAAAGTACAGACCGTTGAAAAGCCCCGACTGCTCGATGCTGACAAGGTCCTCGATGGTCTCGGTGACGCAGAGCAGCGACCGGTCGCGCAGCGGGTCGCCGCAGATGGGACAGGGTTGCGTCTCGGTCAGGTTGCCGCACTTCTCGCAGGTCGTCAGGCGCCGGTTCAGCTCGCCGACGGAACGCGCCAAGTCGGCGCCGAAGCTCTCGCCCTCCTGAAGCACGTAAAAGGCCATGCGCCGGGCGCTCTTTTCGCCCACGCCAGGAAACTTTTTCAGCAGCGAGATCAGGCGTTCGATTGGTTCAGGCAGAGCCATTGCCGGTCACTAAAACGGCAGCTTCATGCCGCCGGTCAGCAAGCCCATGCGCTGTTCCATCATTTCCCGGGCTTTGTTGGCCGCGTCGGACACCGCCGCGAGGATCAGGTCTTCGAGCATCTCCACGTCTTCGGGATCGACCACTTCTTTGGAAAGCTTCACGCCGACCAGTTCGCCCTGCCCGTTGACCGTGGCACTGACCATGCCGCCGCCGGCGTTGCCCTCCACGCGGGCCTCCTTCAGCTCTTCCTGCGCCTTCATCATCTTCGCCTGCATCGCCTGAGCCTGCTTGAGCATCTGGTTCATGTTGCCCACACCGCCTCTGCCGCCAAAATTCATTTTTCTTCAATCCTTTCGCAAAATACGATTCAATGATGATATTTCGAGCCTTCGTGGATCATGGCCGCGCGATAGATCTGCTCGCTGAGAAGCAGCAGCGCCATCTCGTGCGTGAAGGTCATTTTCGACAAAGATATTATCACGTTTCCGCGTTTCTGCAGCGCCGCCGAGGTGCCGTAGGGGCCGCCGACCAAAAAAATCAATGTGCCCCGGCCGCCGCCCAGCCGCTCGAAAATTTCAGCCGCAAACTCCTCGCTGCCCAGCTGCCGGCCGCGCTCGTCCAACAGAAAAAGAACGTCCTCCCGACCGACGCGCTTGAGGAACTCCTGCCCTTCCAGCTCTTTGCGCTGCTCGACGGTCAGATTTTTCCCCTTGCCCGGTTCGGGCAGAAAAGTCCACTCCACCGGCAGCAACGGCTTCAAACGCGTCTGATAGTGTTCCAGCCCTTTGACGATAAACGGCTCGCGCGGACGTCCCATGGTCAGCACCCGAATTTTCATCGGTCTTCAACCACTTTCCGACGATGCCGTTCCGTTTCGAAGGCATGCTCACGCGCGGCGCGCTGCGCCGCAAAAGACCGCGCCGTCTGTCCGCTCTCCCGCTCCGCTTGTTTCAGGCTACGGCGCAGGCGGCGGATCAAACGGTCCGCCGAGCGCAGCTCCATCATACCGTTGATGTAGTCCCACAGCGCGCAGATCAGTTCTTCGACTTGAAGCGAGGCACTCTCCGCCTGCGGCGAGGTAAGCAGCGACGTGTAGCGCGGCAGCAGGCCGTGCCGCACGATGGCGTCCGCACGGTAAAACTGCAGACACTCCACGCCGGAACGAATTTCCTTTCTCGATTCGACGGCGATCGGCAAAAAACTGAGCCGGAACAGCTCGGCGCTTTGCGGCCCGCTGTAAATGTTCAGCATCGCCAGGGCGTAAGCGGTCCGCGCCGTCAGTTCGTCCAACCGCCGTTTTCGTTCGAGGCTCCGGGCGCCGAGACGTTCCCGGCTGACGGTCAGGCGATGGATGCGCTGGCGCAGCCTCTCCGGCAGAGAACGGACGTCCGTTCCGTTCATCGGGACGCCTCCCCGACGTCGTTGCGGCTGTACTCCCGCAGCAGCGACAACGGCACGCGTCCGATGCGGCTTTCCGGCATCAGGGCAAGGATCTGCCAGATGCGCTGCGGCGAAGCGTCAGCGCGCGGCTCCAAGTCGCTCATGAATTCATGCAGGGCGCGTTCGAACGCTCGCTCTTCATCGCCCAGCGGATATTCGTCCATGCGCCGGCGTTTCAATTCCGCTCTCAGCTCTTTGCACTGGCGGCGCAGCAGACGGGCGTATTCGACCGAACGGTCCATCCCCCGCGGAAGCTGCGGCGTGTAGCCGTTCAGCGACAGCGAGCCATCGCCGCGCAGGATCAGAACGCCGTCAAAAAGATCGCGCAGCGCCAGCAGTTCCGAGGGCAGCCCGGCCACCTTGCGCTCGGAAAGCAGCATCGCCACGGTGATGCGCCCTTTATGCCCGTACAACAGCTGCATGTGGGTGCTCAGCGCGTTTTTGAAGCCGTTCAGCGCTCCGGCGCGGCTGCGGTAATAGCCGCGCAGCGCCAGATCTTCCTGATAAAAACGCGCCCACGATTCGAGGTCGAGCACCATCATGAACACGTCGCGCCCTTCATTGGCGCGCCCGATCGCCGCCTCCCAGCCCAGGCGCAGCGGTGTCATGCTCTGATAGAGCTGATCGCGGCTGTCGGAAATGAACAGTCCCTCGTCTTCCAGACCGTAATGGTTCCAGATGCGGCGGACCTCCCGCGCCTCGTTTTTCGAGGTGTCGAGCGAGATCAGGCACGGCCACTGACGATCCGAAAGCGCGCCGTGCAGCAGCGCGGAAAAGAAATCCAGCGACCGATAAAACGACACTCCAGCCACAAAGATCGAATGGCCGTGCTGCAAAGGGAAAAGCGTGTCCACCGGCGCGATCCCCGTTTTGAAGACGGAGCGGCGCGTTAGCCGCGAAACGACCAGCGGAGGTTCGGCCGGCAGTTCCAGTTCGCTGCTGCCCAGCCAGACCCGCAGCGAATCGCGGCAGAGAGAATGTTCGCCGTCGCAGATGCGCACATGACAGCGGTCGTTTTGGACTTCGACGACGCGCCCCACAAAGCTGTCGCCCGAGTCGTCCTGGATCGTCACCAGATCGTTCAGCGCCGCGCCGGCGAGACGCTCGACCCAAAGCGACGAAGCAGAGAGAAAACTGACGTTGTTCGAACCGCGGCGAAGCAGTTTCATGGCCGTCCCTCCTGCGCGCGCAGCCAGTCGATAAAGCTGCGGCGGCGCACGTCGGGCCATTCGCGAAAGTTCAGCTGCAGTTCGGCGCGGATTTTCAGCACCGACGCCAGCAGCGCCGGACCGGGGCGAGAGGCCAGTTTTAGAAGTGTCTTTCCGTCGGCATCGCTCCACTGCACGCGATTCTCAGGCGCCGTCACAAAGCTGAGCGGAGAATACTCCACAAAGAGCGAGCCGAAAAGCCCCGTCAGCGCTTCCACTGCGGGGCGAAGATCCTCGTCGCATTCCCCGGTCAGGCGGGACAGCTGCCGCCAGCAGCGTCCGGCCGGCGACAGTTCGCCCCAGGAATCTTTCGACGGCACAAGGTATTCCGACGATTCCTCAAGGATAATGCCCGTGCGCATGAACCGCGGCAAACGCCCCATATAAGGATGCTCAGCAAGAGGCGAAAAGCCTTCCTCATAGCGCCAGCCGACAAGCAGCGACGTGGAACGCCCCTCTTCATCGGGCAGCGATTTGAGATCCAGCAGTTCGCCCAGCTGGCGCCGGGCCGTATAAGGATAGCCGTCGGGGAGCGGCAGTTCGCCCGAGCTTTCGCCGTATTCACGCGCCGATTCCAACCAATAATGCAGATCGTCGATCAGGACCAGACGCCGCCGGGCAGCATGAGGACGCCCCGTCAGATACGTGAGCGCCCGCGGCACCAGCGTCTTCATCGCCGGCACGTTCCACGGCGGCGTCCAGAGGATCACGCATCTTTCCGCACTGCCGGCCATCTGTACGGCTCGGCAGTAACGATACAGCTCGCGGTAACCGCCTTGGCAGAAAATATACAGAAAATCCGCCCGCTGCGCCGCGGCGATCTGACTGAACAGCAAGGCAAATCCGCCCGGCGGTGTGCCGAGTAGCACCACGCCCTCGCCATCGTGCAGATTCATGAACTCTCCCAACGTTTTCAGCCCCCAGAAACTGCCGCCCTCCGTCTCCTGCGGAGCCGCGAAAAAGTCGAGATTGCCCATTGACACGTCACCGATTCTTATAACCGATCGTCCCAGCGGATCGAGCACGACGCCCGGTTCCGTGCGGGCAAAGCGGTCTTCCAGCGTCTCGCCGCTCAGACGCAGCAGTTCGCCCGGACGGATCTTTTCCGGAAGATCCAGCGGCAGGATGCGCACGTTCCGTCCGTTATGACTCTGCACCTGCCCATACCACAAGTTGTCTTCGGTGCAGGCGAATTCGCCCAGCACGACCGGAAATTCGGCTTCGATGCAAACGCTTTCGGCACAAACCGACTGAACCGGCGCAAAACGTCCGTCTATTTCAACTCGCCTCCTTCCACCGCAGGCAAAGGGATCCAGTAAGGGGCGACCGACTCCTGAAAGTACTTTTTCTCCCACAAGGAAAAGCTCTCCGCAAGCGTTTCCTCGTACAAGACAGCCTCCGCTCCGGAGGCGAGTCCGGCTTCTTTCAGCTCCTGAAATCCGGATCGAGCGGGAACAATTTTTTCCATGCAGCCCAGCACTGACCAAAAACGCAGGAACGACGCCGAGCCGATCAAAAGCGCGTGATTTTTCATGTTTTCACCTAACGGTCGATGAGCAGCACGCTTTGCAGCGCCGCCCGGTCCAAGCCGCTCTGCAGTCCGGAAACGATGGTCATCAGGTTGCGCCACTCACAGAACAGGCGCGCCCGATAGGAGATGATCACCTGCACGCCAAGCGGGTCTTCGCGGCGCAGCGTCATCTGCCAGAGCAGATACTGCCGCTCCAGTTCGAACAATGAACGTTCGTCGGGGTCCGTCCCACGGGAGCGCCAAAACGTGCCGCGCAGCAGCGCCTTGTAACTTTTGGTGAAGAACAGCCGCTCCAACGGCAACGAACCGCCTTTGAGAAAATGAGCCGCTTCGACCGGCGCGCCAGAACCGTAATGAACACTCAGCCAAACGCGCAGATTCCACAAGTCGATCAGATAGCCGAGACATTGCGAAACGACCGCTCCATTCGAGCCGCGACAGCGTTTCAGCACGCCGCCGGCCCAGTCGAAAGAGCTCTTCATGTAGAACCACTCGGCCTCCCAGAGCCGTCCCGACTCGTCAAGCAATTTCACTGCCGTGCTGAGCACATTGGACAGTTCCGTCGGATCGTAGCGGCACAGTTCGTCGATCTGCTCCCGGTTGCCGCCGGCACCGGCCAGCTGTCGCCAGAATTCAGGGCTCAGTTCACCGCAACCGGGCATAGCTGGTTCGTAATCGTTCCGCCCCGATTGGAGCGCGCGCAAAAAGAGCTGGCCGTTTTCCAGATCCGACTGGATCGAAAGCACCGACGTCAGCAAGCGCGCCGTGCCTTTGCCCCAACTTTTCAGTTCGCCGAAACGCTGTCGGGCGGAAGCGGAGAGCAGGCTCTCCAGCTTCAGCGTCAAAGGCATGTCCGAGAGCATAAAATCCCGGCGGTACAACGGACCGTAAACTGTATTGAGCAAATATCGTTCCACGCCTTGCAAATCCGCACACGCAAGTTCGGCGAAAACCTGGGCCGGGAGAAAATCCCGCATGCGGGCGCGCAGACGGCCGTTAACGTATTCGTAATTAGGCTCTTCCCTGGCTGTGGACGACACGTTCGCAGCAGTATTGCTCCCAGCGGGTCTGAAAAGTACAGTCAAAGAGAGCGCCTCCCTCCTCGATCAGGATAAAGCCCCCCCAGCGCCCGGGATCTTTTTCTTCCACGCAGAATCCGGCGGCGCGAAGCAGCCCGGCCTCGCGATCCGCCGCCTGGAACGTTCCTGTGTCGGAAAAACCGGCGCGGCGGCAGTGCTCCACCATTCTTGTCAGGAACGCCCCATAGCTCTCGCTGCTTCGGAAAAGTTCGACCCTTTGCCGCAGCTCCCGTTCGAGCCGCCGCAGATGCTGCGCTTCGAGCTCTTTCTGCACAGTATTCTCCAGCGCGCGCAGCAAGCGGCGACGGCGCATGCTTAAGCGCTCCAGCGCCTCTTCACAGGCGGCAGCGCGTTTTTTCACGGCCGCGGCCGCCTCGTCGCGGCAAGCGGCGATCATCTCGCCGACGCGGCCGTCCGCAGACTCCCGCATCGCCTCATGCCGCGCCGCAAGTTCCGCCTCCATGGCGCGCAGAAACGCCGGGGGCAGAAGCTCTTCGCCCGTCAACGGAAAACTCCTAGGCGAACTGCAAGATCAACATGATGGCCACGACGAAACCGAGAATGACCATCGTTTCCGGGATCGCTTCGAGAATGATCATCGTGCCGGCCGTTTCCGGTTTTTCCGCCACGCTGCCGGCCGCTACGCTGCCGATCCTGGCCTGGGCGAAAGCGGTCGCGAGCGCGGGGATTCCCACGGCCAACGCCGCCGCCAATGCTACGAGTCCTTTTTCCACGGTAAATTCCTCCTGTATGCAAAGGGATGGTAGTCTTTGCCCTGGGCGACATAAAAATTGCCCATGAACTCCACATAATGGAGACGCGCCGCGTGCAGTCCCGACTCGGCGAAAGCCAGCACGAAATTGAGCAGATGGATGGCCAGCGCGACGAAAAGCCCCAGCGCCGAAACGCCGAGGACGTCAACGAACTTCGAAGCCGCTACCGCGAGGATAGCCGACGACAGGCCGATGGCGCCGATGCGCACGTAGCTGAGGATGTGCCCGAAAGAACTCATCGATTCGATCAGGCCGCCGATGCCGCCCCCCGCCGTCAGCAGCACCAGACCGACGACGAGCGCCACCATGCCTCCGGGAAGAGCCTGCGGCGGCAAAAGCCGGCGCACGGACATGAGCGCCGCCACCAAGGACACGATCACCAGCATGCCGCCCAGCTTCTCCATAGCGTGCTTTCTATGGCGGGCTTTCAGGCCGTGAATCAGTCCCACTGCCAGACCGAGCATCACGTGCCCCAGGCCGAGCGCCACAGAAAACATCAGCACCGGCATGACCGCCTGGGAACGTTCCACCCAGAGCGGTTCCACGTGGAACATCCGGTGGGCGAGATCGCCGAAGAACTCGCCGAAGGCCGCGCCCCAGAGAATGCTCCAGACGCACATGTTCATGAGGACGAAGGCCACATCGCGCGCCGTTCCGTTTTTGGCGCGGCGTCGCACGAACCACATCAAAATCAGCATGACCAGCCCGTAGCCTGCGTCGCCGATGATACAGCCCGCAAAAAACGGAAAAAACACGCCGATCAGGCCGGTGGGATCCGCTGTGCCGTAGGCCGGCGGCTGCACGAGTTTGAGAAAAACTTCAAAGGGCGCGAAAAATCGGCCGTGGCGCAGCGCGGTCGGCACTTGACCATATTCGTCGGGTTCGGGCGCGCGAACGTGAAGCGCGGCACGCCCGGCAAATTTTTCGTCAACGCGGGCGCGAAAATCTTCCAGCCCGCTCTGAGGCATCCAGCCTTCGACCAGCAGCGCGCCGCCGACGCGGTCGCAGCGGCTGAAGACCTGATACTGGTCGACCTTGCGGTCGATCAGCAAAAAAAACGCCTTCTGCCCGAGGCCCCACTGCTTTCTCATGGCGACAAGGGCAGACTGCTCCGCCTTGAGAAATGACTGGATCTCCGACAGACGGCGTTTCATCAGTTCCACACTTTCGGCGTAATTTTTGCCGGCGCACTGAGGCGGCGGCGTCCACAGCGCGGCGCTGATGCCGTGCAGGATTTCCGTCACGGCGGGGATCTGCGCCGTCGGCGCCGAAAGCTCGACCAGCAGCTGCCCCTCTTTGGCGGTATCGTGCACGTGGAACAGCGTTTTCTCGCCGTCGGCGCCCAGACGTTCGATCTGCCTCTGCGCCAGCGGCCAAAGGTCTTTCGCCGCCCACCAGAGCAGGCACCGCCGCCCTGACGAATCCCTGAAAGCGAGCGTTCCCAACTGCGCGAGGATACGTTCGAGCAGCCTCTTTTCATCGGCGAGACGTTCATGCCCTTTCATGATGCGGGCAAGATCGGCCTGAAATTTTTCCACGCTTTTCTCCAGTTCGGGAACGGTCAGAGCGAGGGATTCGGACAGGATCCGCTCCACCTCGGCGTCGGCCGCAGCGGGAACGCCTTCCTCCGAAGCGGAGACGGCAATGCCTTCCAGCGTTTCCACCATGGCGCGCAGCTTCTCGCGCAATACCAGGAGACGATCTGCCAGATCGACGTTGTGCTGTTCTTCAAAAGGCAGGATCAAATGAACGCGCCCGTCGGCCTGCAAGAAATCGATAAAATCCATTCCTAAAGATTCGGGAACTGCCATCGAGAGCCGACACATTTTTTCGATCATCAGCGCGTTTCCTCCTCTCCGCTTATCGCCGCCCAGGCGCGGTCCAGCTCCGCATCCATCGGCGCACAGGAGGCCTCGGCGCAGCGGCGTTCCGATTCTCCGCGCATTCGGCCAAGAAGCTGCTGAGTTTCGCGCTCATAAGCGGCAATTCTGGCCTTTTGGATCGCGTCGCAGCGTTTCAGCGTGTTCTCCAGCATCAGTCGCGTCCGCCGTTCCGCCTCGCGGACGCGCGCTTCGAGCTCCCGCTCCAGATCAAGCGTCTGCGCCCGCTGAGCCACAGCGAGTTGGTGCAATCGCTCTTTCCAGCGCGATTCGCTTTCCTTCGGCGTCATGAGGTTCCTCCGGAATTCATCAGATACTCGCACAGGTCGCCTCGGTCGATGATCCCCATCAGCAACCGGCCGTCGACGACGGGCAGACGCTTAACTTTGAGACGCAGCATCAAATCGGCCACGTTCATGATATTCGTCTCCGGCTGCACCGCCTGACAGCGTGCCTGCATGTAATCGCGCACGACGCCGGCGCGGACCTGCGAAAAATTTTTTACCAGCAGTTCGTGCTCGCCGTAGAGGAAAGAATCCCGCGCAAGGATCTCCAGATACGACGGCAGCACGGAGCGGAGGATGTCCGATTCCGAAAGAAAGCCCACCAGACGCCACCGCTCGTCCACGACCGGAACGCCGCTCAGGCTGTGGCTGTGCAGCACGTGCATGGCGTCTTCGACGGTGTCTTCTGCCATGACGGCGGTCAGGTCGCGCTTCATCAGCTGCTCGGCGGTCACCATCCCGCTACGCATGATCTTTTTCTCTCCACGGAAAGACGTTGAGCCGCTCGCGAAACACCGCCAGCACAAAGGCCAGCAGCTGGAAATCGCGCTTCAGCCGCCACGGTTCCTGGAACAGGCGATAGAGCCATTCGCAGCCGACTTTCTGCCAGAAACGGGGCGCTCGCCTCAAAACGCCGGCGTAAACGTCGAAACTGCCGCCCACGCCCACGCAAAGGATCCCGTCCAGATTGGCGCGCTGCGAGTCGAGCCATTTTTCCTGCGCCGGCATGCCCAGCGCCGCAAAAAGGATCTTGGCGCCGCTGTTGCGCACGTTGCCGGCAACTTCGCCGGAAAAAGCGCGGTCGAAATAGCCGTCGTAACAACCGGAAACGACCAGACCGGGATATTCCTTTTGCAGGCGTTCCGCGGCACGGCGGGCGATGCCCGGACGGCCGCCCAGCAGGTACACGGGCAGCGATTCGGACGCCGCCAGACGGCAGAGACGATCCATGTAATCGATGCCGGCGATGCGTTCCACCACGGGCACTTTCAGCTTTCTCAACGCCCAGACCAGCCCCGCGCCGTCGGGAAGGTTCAGATCGGCCGCGTTGGCGATGCGGCGGAACTCTGCGTCGGAGCGCGTCTCGTTCAGCCCCAGCGCGTTCATCGTCACCACCATGCGGAAGCGCGGCTCGACGCTCTTGAGCCAAGCCAGGCTCTTCGACAGCGCGTAGTTCATGGAGATCCCGTCGATCCGCACGCCCCACAGCGAATGATCGTCGGCGCGCGCGCGGCGGCCGCCGTGCACCCCCCACAGCACCAGCAGCAGCACGCCGGCCATGGCCGGCACCGCCATTTTCAGCGCGGCGGAATCGGGGATCAGCTGCATCAGCGCCACCGAAGCGCCAACCAACAGGCAGATCTCCGTCACCAGACGCACCGCCGCCGGATGGTCCACGCCGCGCTCGATCACGCGGCCGTAAAGGTCGGGGGCCGCGCGAGTCTGCCCGTGCGTGAACGCATGACTGACCAGCCCCAGCGACAGCTCCACCAGGGGCACGGCGTAAAATCCCAGCGGAATCACCATCAGCGCCGTGAGCGTGATCCCCTTGCTGACGCCGATGATGGAAATCCCCGCCACCAGCGTGCCCCACAAGGACGCCAGCGGCGTTCCCAACTGGCGGAATTGATGGCCGAGCCGACTCCAGTACGCGCCGACCAGCACCAGAGACACGACCGAGACCAAAAACGCCTCGCTCAGATTTTGGCGCGAGAAATACGTCACCGCGACCATCAGCGACAAGCTCACGCCCAGCAGATGTCCCGCCAGCCCCGGCACCTGGTCGAGCCGCCGGAACAACACGGGAAACAGCGTCATCCACGCCGTGGTCAGCAGAATGGACTGCCATGAGGACAGGTAAAGAAACGCGGAACCGCTGGAAGAGACGAACGAAATCGGCTGTCCCGTCAGGGCGAAGATCAACCCGGGCAGAATGATAAAAGCGAAGAAACCTTTTCCCGGGCGAGCCCGCTCCGCCAGCCCCACCACCATGGACAGCAGCGAACAGGCCACCAGCGCCTCGATGCGGTCGCTGCCGCTCCACAATGCCAGCAGCATCATTACCGTCATCAGCGAAAGGTCCCTCATATAAAAATATTGATCTCGGCTCAGTTTTTTCCTGAAAAAACGCTGAAGCGCCACGCAGCCGGCCGCCACCAGAAGCAGCGGCACGATCGCGTCAGCGGTGAACGGCAACGCCATAGCCGGTTCCTCCCTTTATAGTTTCACCCGAAAAATTTTATCAGTCTGCACTCTCGAGAACAGACGAGAACGCTCGTCTCGGCTAGTCTTAAACATTGTATCAGAGTTATTGATAAAAAAAAATCCCTTTTTGCGTCATCGGCTCAGAAGACGTCGGGAAACATGCCTGCGGACAAGCCGTCAAGACAAAAGCGCCCGTTCCTTTCGAAGCGAACGTGACACGGCGGCAGACGTTTCCCCCCAAATTTACGGCCAGCGAAAAATTCCGCAGCAAAAAAGGACGGCCGGCCATAGTGCGCCGAACCGTCCTTTTTTGGAGACCGTACTGATTTTTTGTGGAGGCGATCGTTTACTTTTTGTCGAGCGGATCGATGTGCTTGACGCCTCCCATGTAGGGAACCAGCGCGTCGGGCAGGTCGATGGAGCCGTCGGCGTTCTGGCAGTTTTCCAGCACGGCGATCAGCGTGCGCCCGATCGCCAGACCGGAGCCGTTCAGCGTGTGCACGTAGCGGGGCTTGCCGCCGTCGGCGGGACGATAGCGCGTGTTCATGCGGCGGGCCTGGAAATCGACGCAGTTGCTGCACGAGCTGATCTCGCGGTAGCAGTTCTGGCTGGGCAGCCAGACTTCCACGTCGTAGGTCTTGGCGGAACCGAAGCCCATATCGCCGGTGCAGAGCACGATGACGCGATACGGCAGGCCGAGTCCTTGCAGAACGTCTTCGGCGTTGGCGGTCAGCTTTTCGAGTTCGTCCCAGCTGCTTTCGGGCGTGCAGATCTTCACCATCTCGACCTTGTCGAACTGGTGCAGGCGCATGATGCCGCGCACGTCGCGCCCATAGCTGCCGGACTCGCGGCGAAAGCAAGGCGTGTAGGCCGTGTAATATTTGGGCAGTTCGCTCTCGCCGAGCATCTCGTCGTGGTGCATGTTGGTCAGCGGCACTTCGGCGGTGGGAATCATCCACAGATCGTCCTTCTCGACTTTGTAGAGGTCCTCGGCGAACTTGGGCAGCTGACCGGTGCCGAGCATCGACTCGGAGTTGACCATCACGGGGACGTTGAACTCGGTGTAGCCGTGCTTCTGGGTATGCATATCGAGCATGTAGTTCATGATGGCGCGCTCAAGTCGGGCCCCCAATCCCTTGAAGACGGTAAAGCGGCTCTGGGCCATGCGGGGACCGCGCTCGAAGTCGAGCAGTCCACAGGCTTCGGCCACGTCCCAATGAGCTTTGGGCTCGAAATCGAATTGGCGCGGCGTGCCCCAGCGGCGCACTTCCACGTTCTCGGTCTCGTCTTTGCCGATGGGCACGGTGGCGTCGGGACGGTTGGGGATCTGCAGCATAAGCTGACGAAGTTCTTCGTCGATCTCAACGACGCGGGCGTCGTCGACCTTGATCTGCTCGCCGAGTTTTTTCATCTCTTCCATGACGGCGGCGGCGTCGCCTCCAGCCGCCTTGATCCGGCCGACTTCCTTGGAGCCGGCGTTGCGCCGGGCCTTGACTTCCTCAACGGAGGCCAGCAGTTTCTTGCGCTCGTCGTCGAGCGCCAGTACTTTGTCGACGTCGAAGTCGTTGTTTCTCGCTTTCAGATAGGCCTTGACGGTCTCCGTGTCCTCGCGAATCATACGTATATCGAGCATGGCAGGAGTCTCCTTCCTCAGTTACCAAAATTTATTCTTTGTTCTCGCGGATCTGCCTCAGCAGCGACACCATCTCCAGCGCGGCCAACGCCGCTTCGGCTCCTTTGTTGCCGGCCTTGCTGCCGGCGCGGAGCAGGGCCTGCTCCAGATTCTCGGTGGTCAGCACGCCAAAGGCGACGGGCACGCGCTGATCCAGCCCGACCGAGGCCAGTCCCTTCGACATTTCGGCGGAGACGTACTCAAAGTGAGGCGTATCGCCGCGGATCACCGCGCCAAGTGCGATCACGGCGTCGTAACGGCCGGAAAGGGCCAGCTCTTTCACGGTCAGCGGCAGTTCCCACGCTCCGGGCACCCAATAAACGTCGAACTCGTTCATTTTCACGCCGTGACGGGCGAGAGCGTCTTTGGCTCCCTCCGCCAGCTTGCCGCAGATCAGCTCGTTGAAACGCGAGACGACGATGGCGTAGCGCTCGCCCTGAGCGACTAGATTCCCTTGAACTACTTTCATGGACAATCCTCCTGAAAACTTTTTATAGAAAACGAAAGGCGTCTTGTTGATTTTACATCATTTCAGACATAATCCAAGCCGGAAATCGAAAAATCGCCGCTGCGAAATTACCAGCCCATCTGCGCCAACCGTTCCGCCGTCAATTCAGACGGCGTTTTCGAGGCGCCGCACGGCGCTTCCAGCCCCATCAGCTTTTCCACGTAGCGGGCGATCAGGTCAGTCTCGACGTTCACCCTTTTGCCGGCCGCCAGAGTTCCGAGGGTTGTGCCGGCCAGCGTCTCCGGAATCACGGCTACGGAACAGGCGTTGCCCTCCACCGCTGCGACGGTCAGACTGACGCCGTCGACGCAGAGCGAGCCCTTGCGCACGATGTAGCGCATCAGCCCCTGCGGCAGGTTCAGCCACAGCTCGGCCGCGCGGCGGCCGCGACGCAGCGACATCACCAGGGCGGTGCCGTCCACATGCCCGGCCACGAAATGGCCGTCCAGCCGGCCGTCGGCCGGCAACGCTCGTTCGAGATTGACGCGCTCGCCCATGGTCACGAAGGAAAATCGCGACACGTTCATGGTCTCGCCGGTCAGTTCCACGGCGAACGAAGCGCCGTCGCACTCGGTCACGGTCGTGCAGACGCCGCTGACGGCCACCGATTCGCCGCGTTTCAGTTCGCCGGCGAACGGAGAGCCGACGTGAAACACGGTCACGTCCCAACGGCGGGAGACGGCGACGATCGTCCCTACTGCTTCAACCAGTCCAGTGAACATGGATTTCCTCCTTCGAGCCACAGGTCGCACCCCGCGGTGCGGACGTCGCGCAGCGTCATGGGGATGGCGTCGTCCATGCGCTGCAAATGAATCGAATCGGTGATTTTTCGTCCCTCGCCCATGAACACGGGGGCCACGAAAAGCTGATACTCGTCGGCCAGCCCGGCGGCGATGAAGGCCGAACAGATTGTCGGCCCCGCTTCCACCAGCACGCGGGCGATGCCCAGCTCCGCCAGTTTTTCCAGCGCAGCTTTCAGGTCGGGACGGCCCGCAGACGAGGAAACGGCATAAACTTGTCCGCTCCGTTCGGGCAGCACCGCCGTTTCTTTGGGAACGAAGACGATCGCGTCGCGGCGCAGAGCTTTGTAGTTTTCTCTCAAAACGACAGGGGCGGAACAGAGGATTACGGGGCGCGGCGACGGGCCTTCCACGGCGCGGACGGTCAGCGCAGGGTCGTCGTGCCGCAGGGTTCCCGAACCGATCAGGATCGCGTCGTTCTCGCCGCGCAGGCGGTGGCTCTCGATGCGCGCCGCTTCGCCGGTGATCCACTGGCTGGTCCCGTCAGCCAAGGCCATGGAACCGTCCAGCGACAGGGCCGCTTTGAGCGTCACCCAAGGGCGGCGGCGCGTCTGCAGGGACAAAAAGCCACGGTTCAGCCACGACGCCTCCTTTTCGAGCACGCCGCAGACGGTTTCGACGCCGGCGTCGCTCAAGATCTTCAAGCCGCGGCCGCTGACTTTCGGATTGGGATCGCCGACGGCGCACACACAGCGGGCGATGCCGGCCGCTGCCAGCGCTGGCGCGCAGGGCGGCTGACGGCCCTGATGGCTGCATGGTTCCAGCGTCACATAGGCGGTGGCGCCGCGCGCCTTGTCCCCAGCGTCGCGCAGAGCCGCCGCCTCGGCGTGAAGCCCGCCGAGATGGTCGTGCCAGCCGCGGCCGACCACTGCGCCGTCTTTGACGATCACGCAGCCAACCATGGGGTTGGGCGTCGTTTTGCCCATGCCGCGCAGCGCCAAGTCGAGGGCCTGCCGCATGTAATACTCGTCGCTCCATTGCTGTCTCATGCGCGATGGATGCCTCGCTTTCGTTTGGGATCGTACGTCCGGCGCACCGCGCGAGTGGCGCTCCGTTCTTCATTGGTCGCCGGCGGCGTTTCGCGATAGGGCACGTCGATGGTCTCGTCCCAACGATATTTAGCCGTCTCCGGCACTGGGATCCCTAGCGGGCGCTCCACGCGCACCAGTTCCACCGTGTTTTTGGGCGCCGGCGCTTCCGGCACGGGCGTCTCGGTCAGGAATTTGAGGATCTTCGCGGCTTGGACGGGGCCGATGCCGGGAGCTTTTTGCAGTTCTTCCGCGGAGAGCGAAGCGATACGCTGCACGCTGCCGAACGTTGACAGCAACAGCGCCGCCTTGTGCTTGCCGATGCCGGGAACGTCCTCCAGCGCCGAACGGCTGAGGCGCGAAACGCGCTTGCGGCGGTGCGTGGTGATGGCAAAGCGGTGCGACTCGTCGCGCACGCGCTGCAAAAGTCGCAGCGCCGGATCGTTCCAGTCGAGCCGCAGCGGCGGCTTATCCGGCTCGGTAAAGATCAGTTCGTCGCGTTTGGCCAGCGCGATCGTGTGGATTTTCACGGGCACTTCGGCCAGCGCCTGGCGGGCGAACGCCAGCTGTTCGGGGCCGCCGTCGACAAGGATCAGCTGCGGCAGCGGCAGCTGGTTTTCGATCATGCCGCGGTAACGCCGCAGCACCGTCTCGCGCATGGAGCGGAAATCGTCGATGCCGTCCACCGTTTTGATAGAGTAACGGCGGTACAGCGACTGATTGGGATAGCCCTGTTCGAAGACTACGGCCACGCCGTACGTCTCGCGCCCCGCCGAATGGGAGATGTCGAAGCCGTCGATGCGCCACGGCACCACGGACAAGCCGCAGAGGTCGCGCAGGCGCGTCATCGCGAACCACGTATCCTCGTCGAGGTCGTCGGTAAGCGTCACCGACAGTTTCTGGCGCGAAAACTTCCACAGGTCGCGGATCGTGTCGCGCGCCTTGGCCGCTTCTTCGAAGCGCATCTCCTTCGCCAGACGCTCCATGCGCGTCCGCAGGCGCGACACCAGATCGGCGGTCTGCCCGCTCAGCAGCATGAGGATGTCGTCGACGGTCTCGTTGTACTCTTTTTCGGTGCACTTGCCCGCGCAGGGGCCGAGGCACTTGCCGATATCGTACATTATACACGGGCGCGCCAGCTTTTCCCGTTCCAGATTCATCGAACAGTTCCGCGCCGGAAAGAAATTCTTGATCAGGTTCAGCATGCTGCGCATCGTGCCGGCGCTGGTGTAGGGGCCGAACACCCGCCCCGCCTTCGGGCGCGTGTGGGTGACCAGCACGCGCGGAAATTTTTCGGCCGTGACGACGATGAACGGATAACGCGAACCCATTTTCAGTTCCACGTTGAAGAACGGCTGGATCGCCTTGATCAGGCGACTTTCGACGATAAACGCCTCCGCTTCCGTTTCCGTACGGATGAAACTGATATCCTGCACCGTCTGTACCAGCTTGCGCAGGCGCGGGATGGCAAAATCCCGATGGTTGAAATAGGACGAAACGCGGCGCTTCAGCTTTTTCGCCTTGCCGACGTAGATCACCTTGCCCGTCTCATCGTGCATCAGGTAGACGCCCGGTTTGAGCGGCAGAGTCCTGAGGATGGCGCGGATCCGCCCCATGCGTTCCTGTTCATCCATTCGCCGCGCCCCCTTCGTCATGATTTTTCAATTTGAACCCCTTTTGAACCCCTTAATTCCATGGCCGTTTTCGGAGTTTCTTTTCTCGTTTTCTCGGCTATAATAGAGCGACTGGATCGGCACAATTTTACACCAGAACGGAGGAACTGTTTATGGCACTTGCGCTTTATAACGATTTGACGCGTAAAAAGGAGCCCTTTGTCCCGCTGCACGAAGGAAAGGTCACCTTTTACAGCTGCGGCCCCACCGTATACGACTATTTTCACATCGGCAACGCGCGCCCCTTCATCGTCTTCGACGTGCTGCGCCGCTATCTCGAGTTCCGCGGCTACGAAGTCACGTTCGTGCAAAACTTCACCGATATCGACGACAAGATGATCGCCCGCGCCAACCGCGACGGCGTCACCGTACAGCAGCTGGCCGAAAAGACCATCGCCGATTATTACGAGGATGCCGACGCGCTCGGCATCAAGCGCGCGTCCTTCTATCCCCGCGCCACCGAATACGTCCCCAAGATCATCACGCTGATCCAGCGCGTCATCGACAACGGCCACGCCTACGTGGTCGACGGCACCGTGTTTTTCGACGTGAAAAGCTTCCCCGCCTACGGCAAGCTCAGCCATCAGAACCTCGACGACCTGCAGTCGGGCGCGCGCATCGAAGTGGACGACGTCAAGCGCAGCCCGCTCGACTTTGTGCTTTGGAAGCCGCAGAAGCCCGGCGAGCCCGCCTGGGAAAGCCCGTGGGGCCTCGGCCGCCCGGGCTGGCACATCGAGTGCAGCGCCATGTCCACCGATCTGCTTGGCGACACCGTCGACATCCACACCGGCGGCATCGACCTGGTCTTCCCCCATCACGAGAACGAAATCGCCCAGAGCGAGGCGGCCACGGGCAAGCCGTTCGTCAAATACTGGCTGCACAACGAATACATCCTCATCAACGCCGAAAAAATGTCCAAGTCGCTGGGCAACTTCCTCACCGCCCGCGCCGCGCGCCAGAAGTTCCCGCCGCTGGCCATCCGCATGTTCATGCTCGGCGCCCATTACCGCTCGCCCATCAACTTCGCCCCCGAAGGCCTCGAACAGGCCGTCGCGGCCGTAGAACGCCTGCGCAACTGCTGGAGCGACCTGCAGTTCGCCAAGAGCGGCCGCCTCGGCGAAACATCCGCAGCCGGCGCCGCGCTTGCAGCCGCGCTGGGCTCGTCCCGCGCGGACTTCATCGCCGCCATGGACGACGATTTCAACACCGCCGCCGCGATCGGCGTGATCTTCGAAGCCGTCACCGAGGTCAACAAGTACCTGAAAGGCAACGAAAAGCTCGACCCCGCCGCCGTTGAAGCCGCTGAAAAGTTCTTCGGCGACATCGACAGCGTCATGGGCATCATCGGCCTCGAACAGGAAAAGAAAGAAGAAAGCGGCGACGAAGCCGCCCGGATCGAAGCCCTGATCGCCGAACGCAACGCCGCCCGTGAGGCCAAGGACTTCAAACGTTCCGACGCCATCCGCGACGAACTGGGCGCCCAGGGCGTCATCCTCGAAGACACGCCGCAGGGCACCAAGTGGAAGAAAAAAATCTAGCCCGCTCGATAACGAGAAGTCCCGATGGTCACTTGATCATCGGGACTTCTCCATTCAGAATGTTCTACGTGGAACACTCACAGTCAGCAAATATTCCATACTATTTCTTTACAATCCAGCCCAGGCGTCCGTAACTCATACTATTTCTTGATAAAAAGCATTGACATAGTTTGTCGGGCGCGGCGAGGCAGCCCTGAGCGACTGAACTCCCTCGCAGCGCCCTTGCGTTCAGCTTTTTATTAAGAAATAGCATTGCTCCCAACATTTGACTAAGAGCCACAAAAAAAGCGCCGAAACAAAAATCACGCAGGATATGCGTGAAACGCTTCGACGCCTTGAATTTACTGGACTTGGTGGATCGTACAGGACTTGAACCTGTAACCCTCTGATTAAGAGTCAGATGCTCTGCCAGTTGAGCTAACGATCCATATGAATTGGGGTGGGTAAAGAGATTCGAACTCTCGGCCTGAGGATCCACAATCCTCCGCTCTAACCAACTGAGCTACACCCACCGTATTGCCTTGCACAATGCGCGAACGAGAATGGCGCGCCGGACAGGATTCGAACCCGTGGCCCACGGCTTAGAAGGCCGTTGCTCTATCCAACTGAGCTACCGGCGCACGGTAATGGAGCGGAAAACGGGACTCGAACCCGCAACCCCCAGCTTGGAAGGCTAGTGCTCTACCAATTGAGCTATTTCCGCACGAACCTCATCCACTGGTCGGGGTGAAAGGATTCGAACCTTCGGCCCCCTGCTCCCAAAGCAGGTGCGCTAACCAGACTGCGCTACACCCCGAATTGAGAGAATATGGTGGAGCTGAAGGGATTCGAACCCTCGACCTATTCGTTGCGAACGAATCGCGCTCCCAACTGCGCCACAGCCCCTCAGAACCAACAGGTCGCATTTTAGACTCAAAGCCTGTTCTTGTCAAGGGGGGTTTTTTGAGATAATCTACCTTGCGGGAACAGGATTTTGCCATTCAAGGAGAACTCTGTCATGAATTACGGACCGGAACTTGTCGGCGCGCTGGCGCCTGAGCTCCGACGCTGCGTCGGCTGCCAGCTGCAGCGCATCGAAGCGGGGAGCGACTGGTGCGCTTTGACCTTCAAAAACGCCGGCTCGATTTTTTTCACGTGGAACCCGGAAACTTTCGGCATCTGCCGGATCGGCTCCGACGAACTGCGCGAACTGCGCAGCCAAAGCGTGAAGACCCCGTTCGTCATGGGGCTGCAGCGGCACCTCGGCGGCGGCTCGATGACGGACGCGAAATGCGTCCCCGGCGACCGCGTGCTGCTCATGGGATTCCAGCGCTTCGTCGGCGGCGGCGTCAGCAAGGAACTGACGCTGGTGCTGGAACTCACGGGACGCATGAGCAACGCGCTTTTCACCGACGAGAACGGCGTCATCCTCGAAGCGGCCAAACACGTGTACCCGGAGGTGAACCGCTACCGTTCCGTCGTCCCCGGCTCGCCGTACACGCCTCCGCCGCCCGTCCCGGGAGAGCTGTCCCGTCCCGGCATGAGCGACGCCGAGCTGACGGCGTTCCTGAAAGCGCCGCGCGGCATCGGCCGGCCGCTGGCGAACGAACTGACGCGGCTCTGGGAAAACGGCTGCAAAGAAATGGTCCGCGCGGCGCTGTTCGGCGAGCCGAAAATCTTTCAGCGCTTCGGCAAATATCTGACCGCCCTCGGCGCCGCGCTGCCGGGCGCCGAAGTTTACGACGGCGGCGGGCTGGACTTCTGCCGTTCCTACATCGCCGGCGAGATCGAGCGGCGCGCGCTGAAAAAACTCGCCGCCCAAGCGCTGAAGATCCTCGAGCGCCAGCGCGGACGGCGCGCCAAACACGTCGCCGATCTGCTCAGCCAGATCCAAAAGGCCGAAAACTGCGACGCCTATCGCGCCGCCGGCGAAGCGATCCTGCAGAACCTCGGCAAGGTCAAAGAACATCAGGATCTTGTCACGCTGAATTACTGGGACGCGGACGGGGAAAAAACGCTGGACGTAAAGCTGGACCCCGCGCGCGACCTGCAGGGCAACGCCAAACTCTATTTCAAAAAATACCAGAAGTTCCGCGCCGACGTTGCCGCCGTCAGGGAACAGGTCGCCGCGCTGCAGGCGGAGCTGGACGACCTCGCCGCGCTGGAAGCGAATCTGAAGCGCGTCGCCAGCGCGGAAAAACTGGCGGAACTGTGCGAACAGATCGCCCAGCAGTACGACGACGGCCGCAAAAAAGAAAAAGACGCTCGCTCGCGCAAAGCGAAAAAGCCGCTGCCGCCCCATCTGCGCTTTACGTTCGGCAACAGCCTCATCCTGGCGGGCATGAACGAGCGCGGCAACCGTTACGTCACGTTTCAGGAGGCGGGCCCCAACGACCTCTGGTTCCACGTGCACGAGTTCCCCGGCTCGCACGTGATCCTCAAGAATCCCCCCGCCGACGCGGCGGAACGGGAGCGCGCCGTGCGCGCCGCCGCGTCGCTGGCTCTGTGTTACAGCGAGTGCGCCGGACGCAGCGCAGTCGTCGATTACGCCGAAAAGAAGCAGGTCCGGCACATTCAGGGCGGCGGCCCCGCCAACGTCACCTACAAGCGCCCCGGAACCGTCCTCGTCGGCCCCGACGATTGGAAAGAGATTCTCGAACGCCGCTGACCGCGCTCAAACAAAAGACGCCGGGGCGCAAAGCCGCGGAAGAAAAGCGCAACGACGTAAAAAGCTCGGCGATCCAAAGATCGCCGAGCTTTTTTGTTTTCGCTCTTTTCGAACGCGGCCGCATTCCCGCCGCAAATTTTTCGCCGCAAACGCCCTTACAGGCTCTTCGAGACGAAGCTGTCGAAACCGCTGCCGAGGTGGCTGACGTCGCCCAGCAGCCCGACCTGCGGCGTCCCGTCCAAAAACTCGACGTAGGAAACGCTGCAGTTGGGGATCTTCAGCCGCCAGCAATAAGACAGCGGCACGCCGAGGAAATGACAGATCAGCGTCTTGAGCACGGCGTCGTGCGTCGCCAGCAGCGTGTCGCCGCGGCAGTTCAGCGCCGTGCGCTCCAGCGCGGCGACGGCGCGCCGCTGCACGTCTTCCAGCGATTCGCCGCCGGGGCCGGGCATCTTCACGCCGTCGGGGTTCGCGCGCCAGCGCTCCAGCAGCGCCCCGTACCGAGCCGACACCTCTTCGAACGTCAACCCTTCCCACTCGCCGTGATTGATCTCCATGAACCCCGGATCGGTCACGAGTTTTTCGCACCGCGCCGCGGCGAAGATCTTTTCCCCGGTGACGCGGGCGCGCGACAGCGGCGAGACGAATACCGCCTCCAGCGGAAAGCCGCGGAAGCGCTCCGCGGCGCGGTCGGCCTGCGCCAATCCCGTCTCGTTCAGCGGGATATCCATCTGCCCCTGAAAGCGCCCCTCGCGGTTCCACTTCGTCTCGCCGTGGCGCACCATAAAAAGTCTCATTTCAGTTCGGTCCTTTCCGTTTTTTCGCCAAACGCCGCGCGAACCGCGTTCGTTTTTTTTTAGACAGGCCGGCGACGTTCCGCGTCGTCGGCCCGATTTTTATTCGCCCGATTTTTTGCGCCGAGTGAAGAAGTAAACCGCCAGGATCACCGCCGCGCCGATCAGGTCGCTGGTCATCCCCGGAATCAGCAGTCCCACGCCGCCCGCGATCATCAGCAGGCGCCAGTAGGATTCGATCGGCGCGTTGATGTAGCCGATCAGCCCGCCGCCGATGCCGAACAGGCCGACCAGCGCCGTCAGGATCATCGGTAGCGCTTCGAGGAACGTGCCGTCGATCATGATCAGCTTCGGGTCGAGCGCGAACATGTAGGGCACGAGGAAGGCCGCGATCGCCAGCTTCGAGGCGTTGACGCCCGTCCTGAACGGATTGCCCTTGGCGATGGCGGAACCGGCATAGGCCGCCAGCGCCACCGGCGGCGTGATGTCGGCGATGATGCCGAAGTAGAAGCAGAACATGTGCGCCGCCAGCAGCGGGATGCCCAGATGGATGAGGATGGGAGCCGCCACCGTCGAAGTGATGATGTAGTTCGACGTGGTCGAAACGCCCATGCCGAGCACCAGCGACGTGATCATCGCGCACATCAGCCCGAGGAACACGTTGCCGCCCACGACCTGGAACATGCCGCCGCCGATCCGCTGCCCCAGCCCCGTCAGCGTCACCATGCCGACGATGATGCCCGCCGTCGAGCAGGCCGTGGCGACGGAGACGATGTTGCGCGCCGCCAGCGGCAGCGCTTCGAGAATCTGCTTCGGCGAGACCCAGGTGCTCTTTCTCAAAAACGGCACCAGCGCGGCGATCATGATGCCCCACAGCGCCGAACGCGTGATCGTGAAACCCGACAGCATGAAGTAGATGATGGCGGCCAGCGGCAGCACCAGATGCCCCTTTTGCAGCAGCAGCGGCTTGGCGGGCGGCAGCTTTTCGCGCGGCAGACCTTTCAGTCCCTTGCGGCGCGCCTCGAAGTCCACCATGATCCAGATGCCCGAGAAGTACAGCAGCGCCGGGATCAGCGCCACCAGCATCAGCTGCGAATAAGGGATCCCCACCGATTCGGCGATCAGGAACGCCGCCGAACCCATCACCGGCGGCATGATCTGCCCGCCCGTCGAAGCCGCCGCTTCGACCGCGCCGGCGAATTCCGGCTCGTAACCCAGCGACTTCATCAACGGGATCGTGAAGGAGCCCGTCGAGACGGTATTCGCCACCGAAGAGCCGGAAACCGTGCCCTGCAGCGCCGACGAAAGCACCGCCACCTTGGCCGGGCCGCCGACGGCCCAGCCGGCCAGCGCGTTGGCGAGGTCGATGAAGAATTGTCCGATGCCCGTCTTCTCGAGACAGGAACCGAACAGGATGAACAGGAAAATATACGTCGAGCACACGCCGATCGGGTTGCCGATCACGCCCTCCGTGGTGATGAAAAGATGCGTGATGATCCGCGGCAGCTGATAGCCGCGCTGCGCCAGAAAACCCGGCATCTGCACCGCGAACAGCCCGCGCGCGCCCATCAGACCGTAAATCATGAAGCACGAGGCGATGATCACGATCGGCGGGCCGACCACGCGCCAGCAGGCCAGCAGCACCAGGAAAACGCCCAGCCCCGCCATGACCGTGTCCAGTGCCGTATACTCGCCGGCGCGCAGCTGCAGCGCCTTGAAGTTGCCGATAAAATACCCGATCACCGTCAGGAACGCCAGCGCAAAGATCACGTCCAGCATGTTGACTGTGCGGCGGCTCGACTTTTTCGTCGTCGGATAAATGATGAAGGCCAGGCTGATGGCGAACCCCAGATGCCCGTAGCGCAAAATCTGCTGCGGCAGCCGTCCGCTCAGCGAAGCGTAAAGCTGGAACAGCGCGAAACACGTCAGCACGACCGTCAGAAAGACTTTCATGCCGCCGGAAAAGATCCGATAGCGCGAATCGCGCTCCAATTCGGACAGATCGACGTCCCTCGGAACTTCGTTCAGTTTCTTTCGGCTCAAAAAGCTCAAGCGCCGCCTCTCCCTTCAAGAAAAAACGGACGGCCCGCAGCGAACACTGCGCCTGTCGAACCGTCCGGATCGCCTCACGACGAAATCAAACGCCGTTTACCTGCCGGGAACCTTGAGCCCCTTCTCCTCGTAGAAGCGCGCCGCGCCGGGATGGATGTTGCCGGGGATACCGCGGAAAGCGCCTTCGAGCGACATGTATTCACCCTTTTTGTTGAGCGCGCGGATCTCGTCGAGATGATCGTAGATCGCCGCCGTCATCGCGTACACGTCGTCGTCGCCGATCTCGTTCAGCACCACCAGCATCGACATGACCGCCACCGAGGTGACGGGATGGCCGAGATTGTACTGATCGTCGGGCGTCGTGAACGGCGCGTAGAACGGGTACTTCTCCTGCAGCAGCTTCAAATGCTCGCCGTCGATGGAGATCACTTCGATCTTGCCCATCAGTGACAGCTCCGTCACGTTGGCGTTGGGATAGCCCGAGCACATGAAGAACGCGTCGATCTGGTCGTCCTGGAGGGCGTTTTTGCCCTCCGACTGGCTCAGGAAGCGCTCGTCGATGTCGTCGTAGTTCATGCCGTAGATGCCGAGGATCTGGCGGGCCGCCACCTCGTATCCCGAACCGACCGCGCCCACGCAGATGCGCTTGCCGCGCATGTCCGCCACGCTCTTGATGCCGCTGGATTTGCTCGCCACGATCTGCACCATTTCAGGATAGCAGGCCGTCACCGCCGAGAAATTCGTCACCGCGCCGCTGGCGAACTGCTCCACGCCGTTCAGCGCGTAGCTGTTCACGTCGGTCTGCACCAGCGCCATCTCGTTTTCGCCCTTTTTGAGAAGACGCACGTTTTCAACCGAGCCGCCCGTGGAGCTGACGGTAATGTTGGCGCCGGTATGGCTGTTGATGACCTGCGCGAGTACGCTGCCGAAGGAATAGTAATTTCCCGTGGCGCTGCCCGTTCCCATCAGAAAACTGCCGGAGATCTTGCGGTCGGCCGCGAACGAAGCCGCAGCTCCTGCGCTCAACGCCGCGCCGACGGCCAATGCTGCCCATATGCTTCTTCTCATTTTTTTCCTCCTTGTGATCGAAAGACTCCCGCCAGGGGAAGTCTCGGAATGACGAGCAGGCTAACTATACTATATAAAAATAAACTTTTCAATCGACGCGGCAGAGCGCGCGCGTTTTTTACGACAAAAAATATTTTCGGTGTTTATAGAATATTTCAGCCGTTCCGCTCCGCGTCTGCGGGCTGCGACAGCGGCACGCGCAGCGCCGCGATCAGTTCCGGCGGCAGCGGCGCGCGGAACTCGAGCCGCTCGCCGCCGACGGGATGGCGGAACCCCAGCCGCCAGGAATGCAGAAAGACGCGGTCTTTGAGGATGTGCTGCGCCGGATCCTTGGGACCGTAGAGCGTATCGCCGTCGAGCGCGCAGCCGAGCGCGCGCATGTGAACGCGGATCTGGTGCGTGCGCCCCGTGTGCAGCCGTACCCTGATCAGAGTGTAACGCGCCCGCGTCCAGAGGACTTTGTAGTCGGTCACGGCCTCGCGCCCGTCCCACGACACGCACATCTTCAGGCGATTGTGAGGATCGCGGCCGATCGGCGCGTCCACCGTGCCCGCGGGCGCTTTCAGCGTGCCGACGCCCAGCCCCAGATATTCCTTGAGCACTTCGTGCGCCTGGAACGCCTCCGTCAGTCCGCGAAAAGCCGCGTCGCTGCGAGCCACGACCATCAGTCCCGACGTGCCCACGTCGAGACGGTGAACGATGCCGGGGCGCACGGAATCGCCGATGCGGCCGATCTCCGGGTAGCGGAACATCAGGCCGTTGACCAGCGTGCCGTCGGGACGCCCGGCGCCGGGATGCACCACCACGCCCGCCGGTTTGTCCACCACGATCACGTCGGCGTCTTCGTACACGACGCCGAAGGGCACGTCCTGCGCCGCGATCTCCGCCGGCGCGGGCTCGGGAATCTCCACGCGGTAAATCTGGCCAGGCTGAGTTTTGAAGGCCGGCCGAATCTTTTTCACCTGTTCGGAACTGACGGCGCCTCCGTCGATCAGGCTTCGGACGCGGCTGCGCGACAGCGACAGTTCGCCGGCGAGAAAAAGGTCGAGCCGCGTGCCGGAATCCTCTTCGGGAACGGTCAATTCGTAAATTTCGCGATTCGCGTTTTCCATTCGATCGATCACCACTCCATCATAAAAGGGAGCGAAGAATCTTCGCTCCCTTCATTGTACTCTGTCCGCCGAAAATGTTCCACGTGGAACATTTTCGGCGTTTTGATTTATTTCAGACTACTTCTGCTCGATGACGCACGCGCAGCGGCGGCACAGCCCATCGACGTGAGACGTCTCTTCGTACTTCCAGCAGCGCGGGCACTTCGTGCCTTTGGCGGGAAACACTTCGACGCGGATGTCGTCGTCGCTTTCCACCGTCCCGCCGAACTCGAAACCCGACGTGATGCACACCATCGCCCAGTCCTCGGCGCTCATGGCGTTTTTGTAGAACTCGGGCGCGGCCACGGCGACGCGGGCTTCGAGCGCCTGGCCGATCTTGCCGGCGGCGCGTTCGGCTTCCAGAGCCTTGCTGACGAGACCGCGCAGGAATTGGACTTTCTCCCATTTTTCCACAAGCTTGCCGTCCGTCTCGGCAGGTTCCGCTTCCGGCCAGCCGCCCAGAAAGACGCTCTCGGCCAGCGAAGGATCGATCGTGCGCAGCTGCTGCCAGATCTCCTCGGCCGTGAAGCTGATCACGGGCGCGAGCATGCGCGCCAGCGCGCAGACGGCCTTCCACATCACCGTCTGGCAGGCGCGGCGGCTCAGGCCGTCCGCCGCGTCGGCGTAAAGACGATCCTTGCTGGCGTCAAGATAGAACGAGCTCAGTTCGTTCACGCAGAACTGATGGATAACGGTGATAGGCATATGGAAATCATACGCCTCAAAACCTTCGGTCACGCGCTCGACAACGCGGTTCAGCAGCGACATGGCCCAACGGTCGAACTCGGGCATCTTGTCGAACGGCACGGAATCCCTGACCGGATCGAAGCCGTTCAGATTGCCGAGCATGAAGCGGGCCGTGTTGCGGATGCGGCGATATTCCTCCGACAGGTTCTTGATGATCCCGTCGGAGATGTGCACGTCGCTGCGATAGTCGGCGGAAGCCACCCACAGGCGCAGGATGTCCGCTCCGTCGCGATTCGTGATCCTCTCGGGGGCGACGCCGTTCTGCAGCGATTTGGACATCTTGCGTCCCTGCTCGTCGACGATGAACCCGTGCGTGAGGACGGCCCGGTACGGCGCTTTTCCGGCCACGGCCACGGAAGTGAGCAGCGAAGTCTGGAACCAGCCGCGGTGCTGATCGGCCCCCTCGAGATAAAGGTCGGTCGGCCAGCTCAGATAGGGACGGCTGGGCACGTCCATGACGGAGAAGTGGCTCGCGCCGGAATCGAACCATACGTCGAGAATGTCTTCGCCCTTCTTCAGATGATGACCGCCGCAGCGAGGGCAGACCGACAGATCGCCGAGCAGCTCTTCGGACGTGCTCGCCCACCAGACGTCGGAACCGCCCTCGGCGACTTTTTCCGCGACGCGGCGGATACGGGCGGCATCGAGGATCGTCTCATGGCAGTCCTCGCACTCGAACGCCGGGATCGGCACGCCCCACACGCGCTGGCGGCTGATGCACCAATCGGAGCGCTCGGACACCATGTTGTAGATGCGGTCGTGCCCCCAGCCGGGGATCCATTTCACTTCGTTGTCGATCACGTCGAGCGCGCGTTTCTTGAACGCGGCGACGTCGATGAACCACTGCGGCGTGGAGCGGAAAATGACGGGCTTGTGACAGCGCCAGCAGTGCGGATAAGAGTGCGAGATCTTCTTCAGGCCGAGCAAACGGCCGTTGGCTTCGATCACTTCCAGCGCCTTGCGGCCGCCCTTGTCCAGATCCAGGCCGGCGACGACGGGCGTGTCGGGCTTGTAATGTCCCGTGGCGTCGACGGGATTGTAATTTTCGATGTGATAGCGCTGCCCCGTCTCGAAGTCCTCGACGCCGTAGGCGGGCGCCGTGTGAACGCAGCCGGTGCCGGCGTCGAGCGTGACGTACGGAGCCAGCACGAGCGGCGTTTTGCAGGGATACATGGGATGATTGGCGGCGAGCAACTCCAGGTCTTTGCCCGCGACGGTCAGCAGGCGTCTGGAGAAATCGAGCCCGGTGTCGCGCGATACCGAATCGGCCATGCCGTCGGCGATCAGGTAAACTTTGTCGCCCACCTCGAAAAACGAGTAGTCGAAATTGGCGTTCAGCGTCACGGCGCGACTGGCGGGCAGCGTCCAAGGCGTCGTCGTCCAGACCACGACGTTCACGTCGCGGCCTTTCAGCGCGGGGAATCGTTCCGCCGCGTCATCGTCCATCTGATAGGCGACGAACACCGAGGGCGACGTGACGTCGGCGTACTCGATCTCGGCCGCGGCTTCGGCGGTCTGGCAGTCGATACACCAGTACACGGGTTTGGTGCCGCGGTAGACGAAACCTTTTTCCACGATCGTGGCCAACGTCTCCAGCTCGCGGGCTTCGAATTCCGGATTCAGCGTCAGATACGGCTCGTCCCAGAGCGAGAAGCAGCCCAGACGCTTCATGCCCTCGCGCTGCACGTCCACCCATTTGAGCGCATAATTGTGACACTTGGAGCGGAGTTCGAGCGCCGGCGTCGTGTCCTTGTTCAGGTGCTCGTCCTTGAGCACTTTCAGTTCGATGGGCAAGCCGTGCGTGTCCCAGCCCGGCACGTAAGGCACGTAGTAGCCGCGCATCGACTTGTACTTGACGATGAAGTCCTTCAGCGACTTGTTGAGCGCGTGTCCGATGTGGATCGCGCCGTTGGCGTAGGGCGGGCCGTCGTGGAACATGAAGGAGCGGCGGTCCTTGTTGCTCTCCAGCATTTTTTTGTAAATCTCGTTCTGTTCCCAGAATCTGACCGTTTCCGGTTCTTTCTTCGCCAAGCCGGCGCGCATGGGAAACTCGGTCACCGGCAGTTGAAGCGTTGACTTGTAATCAACCGACATGATGCCTCACCTCTTGATTTAAATTGTGCTCCGCATCATAGGCGGAATTCATGAACCTGTTTCAGAACACACCGCAAAAAAACAGGGAGGAAAGAGCCGCGCCCCGTCCTCCCTGTATTGCTCCACGACAAATTATAGCGTCGCCAGAGGAAGAGAACACGATGCATCGGCCGCCGCTATAATAATAATGACGCCTTTGTACTGACACTCAGCCGCATACATCTTCTCCACCTCCATAATAAGTAGTGTTGAATGTGATTTTAGCAGTCCCGCTCTGCTTCGTCAATTGTTTTCGCGTCGGAAATCGCGACTCATCGAACGCTTCCCAAACCATCGGTGATTGAAAAGCGGCCCCGCCTTGAAAGAAAAATGGCGGGGCCGCTCGTTTGCGGCAAGATCAAAAATTTGTCGTTCTCGTGAAACCGGAATCACTCCGCGATCATGAACGTCAGACGGGATACCAGGACGGACTCGTCGGCGACGGCCTTGTCGGCATAAGGCACTTTCACTTCCACGGAGGCGTTCCAATAGCCGGCTTTCGAGGGAATGATGTTGATAATGCCTTTCAGGTCGGTACGCCCATAGAACGCCTTGTACTCGTTGGCGGGATCGCCGTCCTTCGCGTCGCCGGCAAAACCTGCGTAAACGGCTTTCACTTCCGCCGTCTTGGCCGGTTTGCCGTCGACGAGGACCTGAACGGGGAAGAACTGTCCCGGCTTCACCGTCGCCGGATTCACCTGCGGCACCATCTCCAGGCGCTGCCCCACCGGCTTGGCGATGACGTCCATCCCCTCGGCGCCGTCAAGATTCAGGACGAGCTTGGCGTACATCGCCGCTTCCTCGGCATAAGTCGCGTCGGCCTTCGTCAGTTCCTTGTACTTGGCCTTGTCCGCCTGTTTCCATCCTTCCGCTCCCTTGGCCCAGAAGGTGGGCTTGTAGTTGCCGATCACCAGGTAGTCGCCTTTCTTCAGGTCGGCCGCCGCCTCGTAGTGGAAGTTGTCGGCACCGGTCTGGGCCATCTCCGTCGCGCCTTCGGCGGTAATGAGCTTCAGGGGCTCGAAGAGATGCGTACGGTCCGCGGCAATGGGTTCGGGGTCGGGATACTCGTGTCCGTAGCCCAAATCGGCTTTGAGAAGGCCGTCCTTATACTCGGCGTTCACCCAGAACTCGTGAGCCTCGGCGGAAACGCCGAAAGAAGCCGCAAAAAACGCCCCTGCGAGCAGAACGGAAAAAATTTTGCGCATGAAAATTCTCCTCCTTGTGCGTATATGCATCGAATGTCGATTCCTGCGAGAGGAACGAAGTTCCCTCGATTATTCCTCGTCCGGAGGGCATTTTCTGCCCCCACACCCACATCCGCACCCGCCGCAGCGTCCCTGTCGTGCGGAAACGATCCATCCGCGAAGCAGGTATCCTCCGGCGGCAAGCGCGATCAGGACAACGATCAGTTCCTGTGCGCCCATAGCCTGAAACCTCCTCTCTCTACCGTAAACCTCCTCAACGAACTACATCTTGGCAGCCTGAACCCAGATTACCGCATCCTGCGAGAGCTCCTTGCCCTTGAATTCCGTATCGGGGCCGACGCCCAGAGCGGCAAATCCCCACCAGCCCTCCCTGGGCATGGCGAAAACGAACGTGCCGTTGGCGTCGGCCTTGATCGTCAGAGTCACGAAGGCATCGTGCGGAGCGGAGATCGCGCCCTTCCTTTCGAAGGCGTTTTTCTTCAGGTCGGGGCGATGGTTCATGTACTCCACCTCGATCTCGGCGAAGGGAACCGGCTTTCCTGCGCTCTTCACGACGCCGCGGAACACCCCTCCGGCCCAGAGCGCATAAGGTTTGTCCAAGGGTACGATCTCCGCCTTGAGGCCCATGTCGGCATCCCATTCCGTGGGAAGACTGCCGTTGTTCACGATCGTTTTGGTGATTTGTTGGATATAGATATCCTCGCTCTTCTCGAAATAAGGAGCTGGAACCAGGCAGAAGACGTAATCGCCCATCCCCTTCAGCCTGAAAGAAGTCTCGAAGGCCCTGCCCTTGTTCTCCAGGCTCGTCCACGTGATGGGCTTCAGCGTCTTGAGCAGATCGGTCTTCTTTTGCTTGTTCACGACGAAGAACTCCTGCGGGGTCTCCATGTCCATCGTATGCCCCGCCTCAAAGGGGTGGGTGAAGACCAACTTCAGAGAGATCTCGCCGCCTTTGTCCAGAATCATCTCGGGGGTATAGAGCATCTGAAAGTGCGCCGCTGCGGGAAGAGCCGCGGCAAACAGCGCGCATATCGACAACAGGACCGCTTTTTTCACGTACGATACCCTCCTTTTCTTTTTTGAAATTCAGTATCCCGGCCTGATTCAATCAGGCCGCCTTACTTGATGTCGCCGCTTTTGACGGTGAGCGTGTGCCCGGGACCTCCGTCGAACGTGACGGAGAAGACGCCCTGCGGCTTGTCGAACGTCAGCTCGCCGCTCTCGTCCAGCTTGCCCTCGAAAACGACCTCGTTCTTCTCGTCGGTCACGCGGATGGGGATGTTCGCGGCCGAGGAGCCGTCGGAAAAGCCGCCCTCGCACGAGAGCGTGCCGTCGCCGTTGTCCCAGCACGAAAAGAGCGGGGTGTGGGCCAGGGCGGCGCCGGCAAGCGCCGCGACGAAGACGGCCGTGATCACGCCAGTCCACAACTTTCTGTTCATCCTAAAACCTCCGTAATTGTATGTCAGGTCAACGGTCCGAAGACCGCCGTCTGCCGAAGCGTAAACGGTTGCGATTCATTGGGGGGCGGGTCAATAAGTTTTCTTGGTTTTGATCAGCCCCAGCAGGATCGTTAAAGCCAGCGGGATCAGGTAGAAAATCCACATCGCCTCAAATCCGGTCAGGCCGAGAGCGGAACCGCCGGAAAAAACCAGCACGGCGGCCAGCAGCCCGAGGACGAGCGGCACGAAAAAGGCGAAGAGCATCCATTTGGTGGAGCCGGTCTGCACGCGGATCGCCATGATTGTGGGCAGACAGGGCGGACAGAGCACCATGAAGAGCATCAGCGCCATCGCGTGCAAAGGCGTGAGGTCTTCCTCCTGTCGTTTCATGCGCTGTTCCAGCGTGTCGGCGTTCTTCGATTCGCCGTCGCCCGTTTCCCTGATGTAAAGGGCCCCGAGGGTGGAGACGCTGTTCTCCTTGGCGGCCAAAGTGCTGAGCACGGCGACGTTGACGCGCCAGTTGAAACCGGCGTACCGCGAGAGGGGTTCCAGAGCGCGGCCGGTTTTGCCGAGCAGGCTGTTGTCGATGCGCTCTTTGCGGATGGCCGTCAGCGCGTTTGTTCGGAAAACGATCAGCTTTTTGAGCTCCTTTTCGAGCGCCTTCGCTTCGGGATCCTTCCTGTTCTGGATGATCTCGAAAAAGTCGGGATTTTCGAGACCGTAGGCTTTTTTCTTCTCGGCGGAAGCCCCGGACTTGAGTAATTCCCGGTAGCCCTGCTGGTAGAGGATCAGATCGAGGACGTCTTTCTCGCTCTTGAGCCCCGTTCCCAGCTTCTTGCCCTTCGCTTTGTCGAGGAAGCTCTGGACGGCGCGGTCTTTTTCCGCCTCGTAATGGGCTTCGCGTTCCGGAGACAGGCCGGGGAAGCGCAGCAGGACGAAGAGGATGACGGCGACCGCGGCGACGACGGTGGTGATTTTGCGGATGTACAGCCAGATCCGCTCGGCCGCGCGCCCCAGAACGCCGCGGAGCGTCGGGATGTGGTAGGGCGGCATCTCCATGATGAAAGGCGCCGTTTCCTTGTGCTTCAGCACTGTCATGGAAAGGATCTTGGCGATGGGCAGCACGAAGAGCAGGCTGATCGTCTGGATGAAGACGATGACGATGCTCTGCTGGTTGACGTTCCCCAGCAAGGGCAGGCGCACCGTTTCGTTGAAGTAGATGCCGATGAGCAGGAAGTACAACGGCAGTTTCGCCTGACAGTTGAGCATGGGAAGCGTCAGGATCGTCGCCAGTTTCGACTTCTCGTCGGGAATTCCCTTGGTGGCCATGACCGCCGGAACGGCGCATCCTCCCAGGACCACGCCGCCGAGGATCATCGGCAGCGTGGACTGGCCGTGCAGCCCGAAGCGGCTGAGGATGCGGTCAAGCACGAAGGCGATGCGCGGCATGTAGCCGCTGTCCTCCAGCACGGCGATGAGCGCAAAGAGAATGAAGAAGATCGGGATGTAGTTGAAGAGCGCGTTCAGATTGTCCACAATCCAGAGTACGAATTCCCGCACGATGGGCATATCTATGAGCCCGGGCTGGGGAAGGATACGCTCCGCAAAGCTGCGGATGCCGGCGAGGATGGGCCATGTGTAGTGGGTGAGATTGTAGCCCTGGATAAAGGAAAGGTAATAGAATCCGTAAATGACGAAAAGCAGGAAGACGGGGCCGAAAAATTTGTTGCAGACGGCCCGGTCGATGCGCTCGGAAAGCGGCGCTTTCGCGGACTCCTTTTTGACCGCGAAACGTTTGGCGATGGCCGCCGCACGGCGGCTGCGCTGGCCCGAAACGTAGATGTCCGCGCCAACGCCCTTCTCCCGCTCGAATCGCGCGCGCCATTCTTCCGCCCGCGCAAGGACGGACGCGCTCTCTTTCCCTTTGCCGCGCAGCAGCGCGGCGACGGCGGGATCACCTTCCATCAGTTTGACGGCGAGCCACGAAATGGGGAAGGCGCCTTTCAGGTTCTCTTCGCGGTTCAGCAGGACTTCCAGCTCGTCCAGGGCGTCTTTCAGGTCGGGATAGAGCTCGCAAACGGCGAGGCTGGCGCGAACGCCGGACTGCGACATGTCGGCGATGGCCTGCAGCAGATCTTCGCGGCCGCGTCCCTGGGTGATGGCCGTCGTCACGACCGGCGCGCCGAGTTCCCTGGAAAGTCCCGGAACGTCGATGGATACGCCCAGTTTTTCGGCCACGTCCATCATGTTCAGGTCAAGAATGAGGGGGATCTCCATCTCCAGAAGCTGGAGCGTCAGGTACAGGCTGCGCTTCAGGTTGGCGGCGTCTATGACGTTCACGACCGCGGAAAGCGGCTCGCAGAGGAGCACGTCGCGCGTGACGCGCTCTTCGGGAGAGTAGGATGTCAGGCTGTACGTGCCGGGAAGGTCGATGACTTCCACGTCTTCGCCGTTCCGTTTATACCAGCCCATCATTTTGTCGACGGTGACGCCGGGATAGTTGGCCACGAACTGTTTCGCTCCCGTCAGGCTGTTGAAGACGGTGGACTTTCCGCAATTGGGCTGTCCCGCGAGGGCTATGGTCTTCTTTGACATCAGAGTTTTTTCACTTTCACGAAACGCGCTTCTTCATGGCGCAGATTGACGAACGTTCCTTCCGCGTCCACCTCGATCGGGTCGCCGAGCGGCGCGCGGCGGACGACCTTGGCCGCGACGCCGGGATACAGGCCCATGTCGACCAGCCTCTGGGCGAGGATCCCTCTCCCCTCGATTTCCACGATTTGCCCCGATTCTCCCGGAGCCAGGTCTGCCAACGTCGTTTCGTTCATCGTCTGCACCTCTCTCGAAACAGTAAAAGCGTGCGTTCGGAATTTCCACCGCGCACGCGGTTCATCTTTGCGCCGGGAGCGCGAAAGAATTTACGAATCGTTCACGGTCACCATCAGGCGCGCGGCGACGTTTTGGTCCAGCGCCAGGCAGCTCGCGCCTCCCGCCGGCCGGACGATGACGTCGCCGTCCCGTTCCTGCAAGAGGGTGAGGATGCTGCCTTCGCTCAATCCCAGGCTTTCGAGGCGTTTGGACATTCTTGCGCCGCCGCCGGGATTTACGATTTTCAGGTCGACGTTCAGCGGCGCCGAGGAGAGAGGGAACATGAGATACCTCCTGAGACTGCGCGGCATTCGTTTTTCGGTGAGACCTTCCCGCCCGGGATCCTGCGATGGGACTCCGAATGCGCGCATTCGTATTCTTACTGAATTCTTAATGGAACTTATCAACGGCAGATCTCTTGTTCTTTGTCTTTTTTCTGCCTTCTCGCGATGTAATGCTTCAGAGCCAATGAATTTTTCTGCTGAAGACAGACGCATCAGTGTCACGGAAGCACGATCCCGTTCCGCGCAACGAGCTTACGTTCGATGAATTTTTTCGTTCTGCGTCAATCGCTTGCTTGACCGCGCCGTTGATGATCAGGTGAATTCGGCACAAAGCATCTGCCGCTTCCCGGGAGCATCAGGAATCCGACATGAGTTAGTTATACACAACTTACCGAGATTCTAACAACTGATTTCTTTCCTGTCAATAAGAATGGAATTTCTTGCGCTCTGTTCAATGATCAATCTACCGCCTCGGCTTCCAAAAATCTTGTACTTTTTCTTGATTGAAACGCTGGACAGCGAGAGCGTCTCAAGCGAAATCCGTACAGCGAGCCATGTCAATGTTTTTTATCACGAGTCAGTATCAACCGTCCCGAATACAAAGGGGCTCGCGAAATCCATTCGGAATTTTCGCGAGCCCCTTACTTCATAGATTCTATTTCATTGCGAAAAATCAGCCCTTGCGAGGCACATGGCGCGTAACGGCGACGCGGCAGGGGACGCCGGCCGGATGATCGGCCACGATGTCGCCCGCCCGGACCGGCGCATGGAGTACGATTCCTTTCAGGCTTTCGCGCACGGCCACGAGGTCCTTCAACGGGACGGCATCAAGCGTGCGCACGCTCGCCACGGGCAGCGCGCCGCCCTCGACCAGCACGTTCGTGGCAATGGTACGGCGCGGGTCCTCCACTTCCTGCTTCGCCCATCTGGCACCGCGCGGACACAGATTGCCCGTCACCGAAACAAGCTTCACTTTTTCGCCGCCGCTCGTCTCCGCTTGCAACGGACAGCCATTGGGACAGACGATACAAGTATATTCGCGGCGTTCGCTCACTGCACCGACACCTCCAAACTGCAGCAGCCCTTCAGATCAGCGGCCTTGACTCTGAGATGTTCCATCACGGCCGGATGAAGGCGCACCCGTTTTTCGCGCAGGATCTCACGGCCATCGGCGCTCACGACGAGACAGCGGTCACGACCGGGAGAGACGAGACGGAACGCAATGGACACGTTTTTTTCGCCGCTGAGCCGCGAAGGCGTAGTGTAACGCACGCCGGCGCCGGGACGAACGACGATGCTCTCTCTGCGAGGGACTTGTCCGAGAGCATAAGCCGCCGCGCGGGCGCCCGCTTCGGCCGCCTCCAGAGAGACCCAATCCACCAGATCGTGCACGTGTAGCACGTTACCGCACGAGAAAATGCCGGGGACGCTGGTCATGAAGTTGTCATCCACCGCCGCGCCGCCGGTCGCAGGATTCATTTCGATACCGGCCATGCGCGTCAGTTCGTTTTCGGGGATCAACCCGACGGACAGCAATAGCGTATCGCACTCGAAAATCCTCTCCGTGCCGGGGATGGGGCGGCGTCTTTCGTCCACCCGCGACACCTGCACGGCTTCGAGGCGGTCGTCGCCGACGATATCGGTCACGGTGGTGCTCAGATAAAGGGGAATGCCGTAATCGTTCAGACATTGCTGAATGTTGCGCGGCAGGCCGCTTGAGTAGGGCAGCAGCTCGAAAACCGCCTCGACGCCGGCGCCCTCCAAGGTCATGCGGCGTGCCATGATCAGGCCGATGTCGCCGGAGCCGAGGATGCAGATCTTTTTGCCGGGCATCATGTTTTCGAGATTGACAAGATTCTGCGCGGCCCCGGCCGTGTAAATGCCCGACGGACGCGTGCCGGGGATCGACAGAGCGCCGCGCGGGCGCTCGCGGCACCCCATGGCCAGCACGACGGCGTCCGCTCTGAGACGGACCATCTCGCCGCGACGGCTGACGAGCAGCTCGCGCTCCTTCGAAAGTTCCAATACCATCGACCCGGTCATGGCCTCGAGCCCCAACTCGCCGAAGCGGTCGATGTCGCGCTGGGCGTACTCGGGACCGGTCATGGCCTCGCCGAAACGATGCAGGCCGAAACCGTCATGGATACACTGGTTGAGAATGCCGCCCAAAAGTCGATCGCGCTCGACCAGCACCACGTTCCGGCAGCCGGCCTCGCAGGCCGAGATGGCCGCCGCCAGACCGGCGGGACCGCCGCCGATCACGGCGACGCCGCAGCGTCTTTCCCCGATCATCGGCCTTCACCCCCGTCGACCGCACAGCCTGCAAACATGTTGGACGCGACGCTGTGATCAACAAAGTCCGCCCACTCCCAATCGAATTCCTCGCGCAGCAGGCGAACGATGCGGGGAAGACAGAACCCGCCCTGGCATCGCCCCATGGAGACGCGGGAACGGTACTTGAGGCTGACGAAGGCCCGCGCGCCCAGCGGATTGTCGAGCGCGTCCAGCACTTCGCGTTTGCTGACGGCCTCGCAGCGGCAGATCATTTCGCCGTAGTCCGGATCCGCAGCGATCATGTCGGCGCGTTCCTCGGGACTGCGCTCGCTGAACGACAGAGCGCTGCCAGGACGTACGCCGTTGAAATCCGGGTTACGCCGCAGTTCCAGATGATTTCCCACAAAACCGAGTACCATCTCCGCGATCGCTGGAGAACTGGTCAGCCCCGGGCTCTCGATGCCGAGCACGTTGATGAAGCCTTTCACGTCAGGGCGGTCCTCGATCACGAAATCGGCGTTGCCGCCGACTTCCGGCGGCGTCCGTTTGGCGCGCAGGCCGGCGAACGTGCGAATGTAGTCGGACACGCGGATGTCAGGCAGCAGTTTGAGCCCTTCGTCGCGCAGCGACGCCATGACCGGCGCTCTGTTGCCGGTCCCGCGGGGCGAATCCTGATAGTCGGCGCTCGGCCCGATAAGGATATTGCCGTCCACCGTCGGCGTCAGGTGAATGCCCAGGCCGGGGTCCTTCGGGTTCGGCGTGGGATAGATCAGCGTGCGCAGCGAACCGTCGAGGCGCTTGTCGAGCACATAGTACTCGCCGCGGCAGGGATAAATGCGATAATCTCCGACGCCCGCCATCTCGCAGATTTTCGCCGCGAAAAGTCCCGCCGCGTTCACCAGCACTCGGCAGGTGAGCATGTCGCCACGATCGTTTCTCACTTCAAAGCCGCGCCCCTGCGGCAGCACGTTCACGTTCGCCACCGGCCAATCGAGTCGGATGTCGACGCCATTGGCCTTGGCGCTTTCGGCGAGGGCGATCGTCAGTCCGTAAGGCGAGATGATCGCGCTGGTCGGCGACCACAGCGCCGCGATCCCCCGCACGTCGGGCTGGATCTGACGCATGCGCGCCGGACCGATAATTTCCAGCCCTGGCACGCCGTTGGCCTGCCCCTGAGCGTGAAGGCGTTCGATGCCGGGCAAATCGTCTCTGTCAAGGGCGACTGTCAGCTTGCCAATGCGCCGGATCTTCACCTTCAAGTCGCGGCACAAATCATCCATCATGGCGTTGCCGCGCACGGCCAGTTCGGCGCGGAGCGTGCCCGGCTTGTAGTTGATGCCCGAGTGGAGCACGCCGCTGTTGCGGCAGCTCGTGCCGAGCGATACGTCAAGCTCGCGTTCGACGAGACAGGCGTCGATGCGATACTGCGCCAGTCCCCGCGCCACGGCGCACCCCACCACGCCGCCTCCGACGACGACTACGTCATAGTCCGTCTTCAATTGCCATCCCCCCAAAGATTGTCGCGCTATTTCCTCATCAAAAATCCGAACACAAGGCGCCGCGACGAATAAAAGCCGATCCCGTCGCCGCAGACGGAATCGGCCCATACTTTCAGCGTTAGAACGGCGCGGTCCCCGCCAGATCGAGCACGGCGCTGACGCAACAGCGCATTCCCACGGGGTCGGAGCCGCCGAAGCGGACTCGGCGGCCGTCGAGGCGTTCGACGAACGGCAGCGTTGCGGCGACATCGCATTGAGCGGTCTTGAGAAAAGCGATCTCGGCGGTCCAGGACGGAGCGAAATCCATCACAGACGCTTTTTTGCCGCGCACCAGCTGCGCCGCCTTGATGGCCGCGTCGTAAATGACCTTGTAGGTCTCTTCCGGCCCCAGGCAGGTCGCGGCCAAGCGCCCGCGAGCCTTTTTCACCGCGGCGGTGACGACTGTGTCGCCCCACAGGGCGCGGGCTTCGCGGCAGGCGGCGTCGTCGCCGGTCACCAACGCCACGGGGATTTTTTTGCCGGCAGCGGCCGCGGCGTTGATGCCGATCTCGCCCACTTCAAGGCCGTTCAGTTTCACGCTGTAAACCACGTTCGGATCGATGGTGTGATCCAGCACCGCGCACTGCGTGCCGGCCATGGCGTGGTAACAGAGGAAGAAGATGCCGTCGCACTCGTCGAAGCCTTCCATCATCCCCAGCGTTTTGGGCGAACCGCTGGTCAGCCGCGCCCCCTTCGGCCACTCGCCGATGTCCAGATTGGTCATGTGACTGTGAGCGTCGTTGACGATCACCTCGTCGGCGCCGCCGTCCAGGGCGCCGCGCACCGCCGCGAGCACGTCGCGCTGCTGCATCTTGCAGCCGAAGGCGTATTCCGGGCGGCGGCTGTCGCACTGCGCGATGGACGTGACGCCCGTAGCGCCTTCCATGTCGGCGCTGATAAAAATTCTCATCGGGCGGCTACTCCTTTTCCGCCGATTTTGCGGCGGGCGGCTTCACAGCCCCCACGGGGCGCCCGACCATCAGCTCGGGGCGGACGGCAGCGTCGAATTCCTTGGCCGACAGGTACCCCAGCGCCAGCGCCGCTTCGCGCAGCGTCGTGCCTTCGCCGTTCGCCTTTTTGGCGATCTCGGCGGCCTTGTCGTAGCCGATCTTCGGCGCCAGCGCCGTGACCAGCATCAGGCTGCGGCTCAGGTTCTCGGCGATGCGCGCCTCGTTGGCCTCCAGTCCGGCCAGGCAACGGTCGGTGAAGGAGTTCATCGCGTCGCCGAGCAGGCGGCAGCTCTGCAAAAAATTGTAGGCAATCACGGGCAAAAACACGTTCAGCTCGAAGTTGCCCTGCGACGCCGCGAAGCCGACGGCCGCGTCGTTGCCCATCACCTGCACGGCCACCATGGTCACGGCCTCGCACTGGGTGGGGTTGACCTTGCCGGGCATGATCGAACTGCCCGGTTCGTTCGCGGGGATCTTCAGCTCGCCGAGGCCGCAGCGCGGGCCGGAGGCGAGCCAGCGCACGTCGTTGGCGATCTTCATCAGGTCGGCGGCCAGCGCCTTGAGCGCGCCGTGCAGCGATACGATCTCGTCGCGGCTGGTGAGCGAGTGGAACTTGTTGGGCGCGGAACGGAAATCCACGCCGGTGATGTCGCCGATCGCCTGCGCCGCGAATCTGCCGAACTGTTCGGGCGCGTTCAGCCCCGTGCCCACGGCCGTGCCGCCGAGGGCCAGCTCCTTCATGAACTCCGCGGCCGTCATGATCATGGCCTGGCAACGTTCGAGCATGCGCGCCCAGCCGCCGATCTCCTGTCCCAGCGTCAGCGGCGTGGCGTCCTGCAGGTGCGTGCGCCCGATCTTGACCAGATCCATGTACCGTTCCGACTTGGCCTGCAAACACTCGCGCATCTTTTCCAGCGCGGGGAGCACGCCTTTTTCCACGGCCAGCACGGCGGCGACGTGCAGCGCCGTGGGGAACGTGTCGTTGCTGCTTTGGCTACGGTTGACGTGGTCGTTGGGATGGATCTTCCGCCCCAGACGCTCGGAAGCGAGACGGGCAATCACCTCGTTGACGTTCATGTTGCTCTGGGTGCCACTGCCCGTCTGCCAGACCTTGAGGGGAAATTCTTCCCAGCAGTCGCCGGCCAGCAGTTCGTCGGCCGCGCGCATGATCGCCTCCGCGGTTTCGGCGTCGAGCGCGCCAAGGCGGCCGTTGGCCGCGGCGGCGGCTTTCTTGAGGATCAAAAAGGCTTCGATGATCTCGCGCGGCATCGTCTCCGTGCCGATGCGGAAGTTCTCGTAACTGCGCTGCGTCTGCGCGCCCCAGTGGCGCTCGGCGGGAACGGCGATCTCGCCCATGCTGTCTTTTTCGATACGGTAATCCATGGATAATTCGCTCCTTTCCATCTTAAGAAAAGATTCTCTGCGCAAAGTGTACCACGAAACGGCCGCGCCGGCGCAGAACGATTTTTGTTTTCCGCTCAAATCATCCGCCACGAACGGCGTTCTTTGCGTTAAAATAAGAAATTATGCCGTACGCTCTTATTTGCCAGAGGAGGAATGCGTCGATGGCAACATATGCAGAAAAAGAGAAACTGCCGCTCCCGCCGCTGTGGGAACTGACCAGGCACGAGGCGGCCATTGTCGCGACGCGGTGGAACGCCGATCCGATCATTCATGTGCCCGAAGGCTACAACCTCGAATCGGACGCGTCGGCCTTTTTCAAGGCGGCCGACTGCCCCAACTCGCCTTATTTTCCGGAGCTGGATTTTTACCACATGTACAGCCAAGGCTCGCGCACGATCCTGCCCTGTTTTCGCACCTACCAGCAGACGCGCGATTACAGCTGCGCCTCGGCCGTAGCGCTGATGGTCATGTATCACTTCGGTTATTACGACTGGCGGGAGCTGGAAATCGCCGACAAGATGGCGGCCTTTCACGGCTTGCCCACGGAGTCGCGCCGCCCGATCCCGGTCAAAGATCTGGTTCATTTCTTCGAGGCGATCGGCTGGGACGTGCAGTCAAACCTGCCCTTCGCCGCCAAAGCGCCGCAAGACGCCGCGCCCTATAATCCGTGGCGTTGCGCCGAGGCCAAAAGCTTCCCGACGCTGGACAGCTTCGCGCGTTTTTGCCGCCGAACGCTGCGCGAAGGCGCTCCGATTATGGTCGAGAACATCGACTGGGGCGCGCATTGGCGGGTCATCATCGGCTACGACGACATGGGCACGGGCAATCCCGCCCACGGCGTGCTGATCCTCGCCGACCCGCACGACACGGCCGACCATTGCCAGGACGGCTACGTGGTGGAACACATCGACAAGTTTTACAGCACCTGGTACGATATTTTCGTCATGGAACGGGACGAGTGCACCCAGCCCTGGGTCGTCGCCTGTCCGCCCCGAAAGGAAGGAGGCCTTTGGCCATGTACCGTGAAAAAGAACCGCTGATTCGTTTCGGCGTCGCCGTGCCGGAAAATCTTCTGCAGAGTTTCGACAAGCGCCTCGAAAGCGCCGGCCTCCCCAACCGCTCGGAGGCACTGCGCCAGCTGATCCGCGAGTACGTCAGCCGCGACACCTGGCAGAAAGGGTCGGGGCAAGTCTACGGCACGATCACGCTCACCTACAATCACCACAGCAACGACGTGACGGCGCGCCTCACCGCTCTTCAGCACGATTTCGGCGACATCATCGTGTGCACCACCCATGTCCACGCCGATCACGATCACTGCCTCGAGACCGTCATCGTCCGCGGCGACGTGGAAAGCGTAAAGAGATTTATCGCTTCGCTGCGCGCGCTCAAAGCCGTCAGCTCCGTCACTCCGGTGATCGCCGTCCTCGTCTGAGATGCAAAACGCCCTCAACCCGATGGGCAGCGCGCCCATTCCCCGCCTGATCCTCCGCTTCGCCCTGCCGGCTACGGTCGGGGTGTTGGCCAACGCCCTTTACAACATCGTCGACCGCGTCTTCATCGGCCATTACGTCGGCGCCGAAGGGCTGGCGGCTATTTCCGTCGTCTTTCCCATCATCCTGCTGGTCGTCGCCTTCAGCGCCCTGATCGGCGTGGGCACGGCGTCGCAGATTTCGCGCAATCTCGGCGCGCAGGATCTGGAGCGGGCCGAAATCGCTTTCGGCAACGGCCTCACGGCCACCGCTTTTTTTCTGGCGCTGACGGTGCCGCCGCTGCTGATATGGCTGCCCGAAGTCGTGCGCCTGTGCGGTGCGACGGAGCGCATCATGCCGCTGACGGAAACTTATCTGAAGATCACCGGCCCCGCCATTCCCTTCCAGTTTTTCGGCATGGTTCTGGCCGCCGCCATGCGAGCCGAAGGGCATCCGCGCCACGTCATGTGGTCGATGGTGCTCGGCTCGCTGCTCAACGTCGTCCTGGATTGGTGGTTCATCGCCGGGCTCGGCATGGGCGTGGCCGGCGCCGCATGGGGGACGGCGGGAGCCCAGCTCTTCGCCCTCCTCTGGTTGCTGGCCTTCTACGCGCGGCGCTGCGGCGCGCTGCGGCTGACGCTCGACCGTTTCCGTCCCCGCCACGCCGTGATAGCGGAAATGTGCGCCGTGGGGCTGTCCCCCTTCCTGATCAACGTTTTCTTCTCGGTTATGCTGACGGCCTTCAACCTGCTGCTGGGCAAATACGGCGGCGAGATGGCCATATCCGCCATGGGCATCTTCTTCGGCCTCGACAGCCTGCTTTTCATGCCCGTCACCGGCATCGGCGAAGGCGCCATGCCGATCATCGGCTACAATTACGGCGCGCGCAACTTCGCGCGCCTGCGCGAGACCGTGAAGATCGCCCTGCTGCTCTCGATCGGCTACTATATTTTGTCCGAAGCGGCGGCGATGCTCTGGGCCGAGAAACTGGCCTCCCTCTTCACCGACGACAATCCCGAGCTGATTGCCCTCACGGCCCGCTGCATGCGCATCGGCTACGCCGCCCTTCCCTTCAGCGGTGCCGCGATCATCATCGGCTATACGCTCGAGGCGCTCGGGCGGGCGCGGGCGTCTTTCTGTTTCAACCTGATCCGCCAGCTCGTCGGCATCGCGCTGATCGTCATCCTGCCGAGATTCCTCGGCGTCGACGGCGTCTGGATCACCTTCCCAGCCATCGACCTTGTCGGCGGTCTCGCCGCCGCGCTGCTGCTGCGCCGCGAAGCGCGGAACCTGCATCGAACGAAAAACTGCGGCGTCGGGATAAAAGCCTCCGCCGCGCACACTCCAAATCCATGAAATATCGCTTTTCGCCGCTGTCAAAAACGCCGATAAAACCGCGTCGTTCACGATAACGCAGCTTTCTTCCCCCTTCCGACCGTTTGTCAGCGTCACTTTTTTTCAGAACTGTCGGAAGGGATTTTTCGAAAAAAACACTGTTCATACATGATTTAATGATGAAGCGAGTGCGACGGCAATGTCGTCGCACTCGCTTCATTTGTTCTGCTGTCAGCCCAACAGATCCTCCTGATCGTCCACGTCGGGGCGCAGGATCCGCACGGTCTCCTCCTGGAACCAGTCGTAAAGGGTGTCTTTCGGTTCTTTCTGCGCGCGCAGGCGTTCGATGCTCGTACCGAGGATGTAAAACGGGCGGCAGGGCTCGATCAGATCGCGCCCCCAACGCCGCAGCGTCGCCGTCAGCTCCGCCAGCTGCGCTTCGGCGTCGGTGACAAGAGCCAGCAGCGTCCAGTCCTCCTGCTCCTCGGCGTCGAGATCGTACCAGCCGGGGACGTACACGCGCCGCTGCTCCATCAAAAAGACGTGCAGCCGCCCGATCAGCGGCAGCAGCTTCCGGGGATCGTCGCCGCATTTCACGGCGAACAGCAGATCGACGTTATAAAACCCGAAGCGATCCGACGCCATAGGCTCAAAACCCTTGTAATGGTTGAAATCGTAACGGCTGCGCAGCACGAAGTCGATCGTCAGCGTTCCCGCGGGCGCAGCGTTTTCTTTCGCCCAGGCATCAAGCCCCGCCTGGCCGGGAGCGGGCAGGCCGCGCGCCCCCACGCCCCAATTCGGAAAGGCCTCCGTAAACGATTCGACGAGCGGATGCTGCGGCCAGATCGCCCTGACGCGCTCGCCCTCGAAGGCAAAATACCGATCGTCAGGCAGACACGGCACGACGGGGAACGTTTCGCGATGAGTGACTTCCTTGACGCCCCACTGCTGACGGAACGCACGATCGAGCAGCTGGCACATGCGGTTGTGTTCCAGTGCCCGGCGCGCCCGCGCCTCGTCGTCCGTCGGCGCGTCCATGTCCGCGGCCGGAACGCCGGTCGACCGCGCCAGCTCGCGCCGCGCCGCCTCGCCCTTGGGCGTCAGCACATAGCCGCCGCCACGGCGCGCCAGCTCGCCGTTTTCAAGCATCCCGGCCAGCGACGAGGGGTCGTCGCCGGCCAGCCGCACCGTCTCCTCGTCCCAGCAGGGAAATTCGGGAGAAAACAAAAGGATCGAAGATTCCATGATCGTTCCTCCTCCGTTTAGGAGAAATAATTTTCCCATGACAATTTTACAAAACGGGCGCCTTTTTTCGCAAAAAGGCGCCCGTTTTTTCACGCTTGAATTGAAGAGATTTACAGACGCCCGTTCCGCTCGTCGGCGTTGAGGGCTTTCCAAAAGCCCCAGCAGGAGAAGAACATGATGAACGCGAACGGAGGCGCCGTGCACAACGAGATGGTCTGAATGTTGATCAGGCCGCCGGTGGTCAAAAGCACGACGGCCAGAGCGCCCATGAGGACGCCCCAGATGGCCATCTTGGCCTTGGACGGATCGCTGGTGCCGTGCTGGCAGTACGCGGCCAGAACGAACGTGGCCGAATTGGCCGAAGTGACGAAGAACGTCGTGATCAGCACGATCATGCCGTAAGACATGGCGGTGCCGAGAGGATAGTGCTTGTACAGCTCGAAGGCGCCGACGGAAACGTCCTTGATGACCTCCGCCGCGATCTTGACGTGCTGGACCAGCTCCAGATGCAGCGCCGAAGTGCCGAAGATGGCGAACCAGACCGCGCTGCCGAGCGCGGGAACGATCAGAACGCCGGCGATGAACTCGCTGATAGTGCGGCCGCGGGAAATGCGGGCCACGAAAGCGCCGACGAAAGGCGCCCAGGCGATCCACCAGGCCCAGTAATACAGCGTCCAGTTGGCGAGATGCTTCTGGTACCCGGCGCCGTAGGGATCCATCATGAAGCTCTCTTCGACCAAGCCGCTGAGGAAATCGCCGATACCCGTCATGAAAGACTCGACGATCGGCAGCGAAGGGCCGACGATAAACATCAGGGCCATGAGGATGAAGCACACGCGGATGTTGAAATCGGCCACCTTGGAAATGCCCTTTTTGATGCCGAGCACGGCCGAACCGGTGTAAAGCACGGCAAGAATCGCGATGATGACGACCTGAACGAACGTGGTCTTGGGCAGTCCGAAGACGGTGTTGGCGCCCGAGTTCAACTGCAGCGTGCCAAGGCCCAGAGACGTGGTGATGCCGCCCAGCGTGGCGAACGTGGCGAGAATGTCGACGATTTTGCCGAACGTCCCCTTGACGGCCTTCTCTCCGGCCAGCGGGATGAAGATCGAACTGATCAGACCGGGCGCGTTGTAGCGGAACTGATAGTAGGCCAGCGGCATGGCGATAACGGCGTAACCTGCCCAGGGGTGCAGCCCCCAGTGGAAGAAGGAGATCTGCAGCGCGTCGCGGGCGGCCTGAACGGACTCGGGCGCTGCGCCAAAGGGCGGATTGGTGAAATAAATCAGCGGCTCGGCGGCGCCGTAAAACACCAGCCCCACCCCCATGCCGGCCGAGAACAGCATGGCGAACCAGGCAAGATTGCTGTACTCGGGGCGGTCCTCCGCCTTGCCCAGGCGGACTTTGCCGAAACGGCCGGCAGCGATGAAGAGGCAGAAGATGACGAAAACGTTCATGAAGAACATGTATCCGGCGCCGAAATAAGTCGTCAGGCCGTTGAACAGCGACTTGGCGAAAGTGCCGAAGGAATCGGGCGACAGCAGCCCCCAGAGGACTGCCGCAAAAGTGATCAATATCGAAACGTAATAAACCGCGTTGCTCTTGGTATCAACGCAGCCTGACCAGTCAAGCCGGCCGTGGTCGAGAGGATTCCGTGAAACTTTGTCCGACATTCAAGTGACTCCTTTCACAATGGGAAGGAACATTTAAAACAAGGGGCTGAAATTCGCGTTTGAAAAACGTCCTTTCAGCCCCTCGAACCTACTGCCTTGTCTCTTGTCGAGAGAATCTCGCTCCGCCGTTCCGTCAGATCAGAACTTGGAGGGGAACACCGTCGGTTCGGTAATATCCGTCGCCAGAGCGTTCAGAGCCGCCTCGACGCGGCTGGTGCGCAGCTGCCACTCGGCTTCGGCGCTCAGTTCGGGATCGCCCAGCGGATAGGGAACGGACACGGTCTGGACCATGCGGTTGGCGCCGACGGTCTTGGCCACGTCAATCAAATTGCACATCACGACCACGGGAATACCGCTTTTTTCGATTTCTTTGCCCATCGTTGCCCCGCAACGAGTGCACGTGCCTCAGGTGGCGGTAAGCACGACGGCGTCGACTTTGGCGGCGTGAAGCTCGGCGGCGATCTCTTTGCCGAACTTGGCAGCAAAAGCCTGGGTCGTGCCGGTGCCAACAGTCACATAGTAATAATCATAGAGTTTGCCGATCTTGCCCTGCTTCTCGAAGTAGCGCATAGCATCCACAGGGATGCCGCGATCGGGAATGTGGCACATGGCGGCGGGGTCGAAGCCGGCGTGGATCGTCTTGAACACGCCCTCGGGCAGGTTGTCGAGCTTGGAGATGTCGTACTTGCCCCACTTCTGGGCGGAAGCGCTCTGGATGCGGTCGGGATTGTCCACGGGCACGACGCCGGAGGAGGAAACGAGCGCGACGGTGGCGTGAGACAGATCCTTGAGCGCGGGGGCGGGGGGGATCTTCTCCATCTTGGGAATGATCAGCTCGGTCTGGAACGGCTCGCCCTTGAGCTTCTTGAGCAGCATGTCGATGACGCGATCGGCGGCGATGCGCCCGTCGGGCTGAGGGATCTCGGCGCGGATGCCGCGGGGGAAATAGCCTTCCTGAGCGGCGGGCAGAAGCTCTTCGCCCTTGGCGATCTTCTTGGCGAACGCGGCCATGGCGGTCACGTCGTCCTTCATGAAAGTCGCCTTGCGGCCGCCCTTGAAGATGTAGCACACGGATTTGTACTCTTCGACGCCGGGGTTCTCCTCGTTCATGGAGGTGATCACGGGCACGTGATAGCGCTCGGCCACCGCCTTGCACATGATGCCGCAGCCGACGCCGTAACGTCCGGCCATGAAGGCGGGACCGGCGAAGAAGATGTCGAATTTCTTCGTGTCGAGCCAGGCGAAGATCTCTTTCAGGGCCTCGTCGGTGTGGTTGGTGATGTAGTTGTCGCCGCAGACGATGGTGTTGGTGACTTCGATGTCGGGCTTCACCATCTGGTTCAGCATCATCGAGCAGCCGACGAGATTGTCGTGGAAAATGGGCTTGGCGTCAGCCGCGTCTTCGCCGCCGACTTGGCCGAAGAACTGGTTGATGTAGTGAATCGCTTTCAGCATTTTATTTTTGCCTCCCCGATTTAAAAATCAGCGCAGGTTCTCTTGGAGTAGCCGCTGATGTGGTTGGCGCAGAACATGCCGTTGTTTTCCATCACGAAGGAGCCGTCGGGATGGATGCAGCCTTCCCAGCCGCCGGAGTTTCCGTCGCGGGCCAGCGCTTCGAGCTCGCCGATCACTTCCATCTTCGGGAACTCGTACATTTGCGAGACGTTGCCGGTGGTCACCAGCGCGTCGGTGGCGGGATTCATGGAGACGAGGGGCTGAGACGCGCCGTCGCGGCCGGTGCACTCGTCCGACAGGCCGATGGTCTTGATGCCGAGGCGCTCGAGCTCGACCAGCATGGCGGTGTAATCGACGTCGGGGTTGCCGTACCCTTCTTCGACGACGACCGCGGCGTCGACGCCGAGCGAGGAACAGATCTGACCGGCCATCTTGGCGCAGCGGACCTTTTCGTCCATTTTCACGTTCAGCGTGGACATGACGACGCCGAGGAAATTGATGGTCTTGCCGTGCTGCTCGTAGAGCTTCTTGATCATCGGATTGACGGCGAACTCGTAGGTCGAGATTTTCGAGGACGTGGGCATGAAGGAACCCGACACCATGCAGCCGTCGAGCAGCTCGTTGGGATGCATGAAGGTGGGCAGGATGTGGTTGCCGTCCCAGCCGTAGATCAGCGTGTTGTAGCCCATCGTCTCCATCTGGGTCTGCGGCTGGAGCAGATAAACCACGCGGGGCAGCTTGTCCACTTCGGGGCCGCGTTCGTTCAGGGCGGGCAGGTCGTAGACTTCGATGTTCTCGGGTTCGAGATCTTTCACGCACTGGCCAACGTATTCGGCAAGGCGCATGCCGGCCCAGCGCAGGGCGTGGTTTTTCTTCTGCTGCTCACGCTTTTCGAACTCTTCGTCGGTGTCGGCCACCAGCACCAGATTGGGCATATCGCCGAAGATGGTGTGATGTTGATACTTGCCGCCCATGGCGATCAGACCGTCCTGGAATCCCCCCCAATGTTCGCCGACGACGAGCAGCGAGCAGTCCTGCAGACAATGCGTGCGGCCGGAACCGGCGATCTCCATCTCGGACAGCACGCCGGGGAAGATCCCGTGGCCGCCGGATACTTTACAGCGCATTTCCAGCGCTTCCTTGACGGGGCAGAGCACCACTTCGTCGCCGGGATGTACGATCTTCAGATCGGCGGTGGTGATGTGCTCGTCTTCCTTGACGACCTTGAGCAGTTCTTCCTTGTTGACGGTGAGAATGCCCTTGCTGTAGCCCGTATGGTCGCCGAACTTGATGTCGGTCACATGAAAGGCTCCGATTTCAAGTCTCATAACTGAAATCACTCCTTCTTCAAGATTCGCGGGAATCAAATCCCCTCCGATGCCCCTTCGAGATGACCGAACGATCTCAGCCCGGTCACTCCATTCCCTCTGCGTTGCTTTTCACGATTGGATTATAATGAAAAAGAATGAATGACTTCCATAATGAAAAATGTGAAAATGTCCGTAGTAAAAATTATGACGCGTCGCTCGCGATAATTCGACGGCGTCGCTCAACGTGTTTTATCCCCCGTTCCCGGTCAAAATGTTCCACGTGGAACATGCACAAAGAGCCGCCTCGATCGATGCGAGGCGGCTCTTTGCCGTTGTTTCCTGACGAAATTCTCATGATGGTTCGTTGTCTGCCGCACAGGCGACGCTGTTTCCGATTTTCTCCTTGCGTTCCGCCGTGACGGCCGTGTCCCTCTTTTTCTTTGCGAGCGGAGACGGCGTTTCAGCTGAGGTCGAGATAGCCTTCGCGGATGGCGTAGCGCGTCAGCTCGGCCATGCTGTTGCAGCCAAGCTTGTCGAGGATGTGGCGGCGGTGAGTGTCCACCGTGTTTTTGCTGATGCTGAGCTGTTCGGCGATCTGTTTGGCATTGCAGCCGTTGACGAGCAGCTTCAGCACGTCCAGCTCTCGGTCCGACAGCGGGCAGTTCGAGGACTGGGCCTCGCTCTCGGTCAGGCGCAGATAATCTCCGATGAGCGTCGAAAGGATCGTCGGCGTCAGGTAATACTGCCCGTTCGCGACGGTTTGGATGGCCAGGCACAGCTCCTGCGACGAACACTCTTTCAGTACGTAGCCGCGGGCCCCGGCCTTCAGGCTCTCGACGATCAGATTCTTGTCGCCGTGCATGGACAGCACCAGCACCTTCGTGCCGGACGAGCCGGCGGCAATCTTCTGCGTCGCCTGGATGCCGTTCAGCCGCGGCATCGTCATGTCCATGAGCACCACGTCGGGCTGCAGGCGCTCCGCCGCCGCGACGACCTCCGCGCCGTCGCGGGCCAACCCCGCCAGCTCGATGTCATCCGCTTTGCCGAGCAGTTCCTGCAGGCCTTCAAGAAACATTTCGTGATCGTCGGCCAGAAGTACGCGAATACTCATTTGAACTCCCCTTCCTTCAACTTCAACGGACAGGCCATGGCAACGGTCGCGCCTTTCCCGGGAATGGAAATGATTTTCAGAGTCCCACCGATGGGTTCAAGGCGTTCCCTGATGCTGAAAAGTCCGAAACTCTTTGTTTCTTTGCGCGCCTCGTTATGATCGAGGTCGAAGTTCTCGGGAAATCCTCGGCCGTTGTCTTCCACCGCGACCATGATCTTTCCCGGGCCGCGGTTGACGATGATGGTAACGCGCGTCGCTCCGGAGTGTTTGATCACGTTGATCAGCAGCTCGCGGGCCATGCGGTAAAGGATCACGCAAACGGCGTCGTCCGCCCAGAAATCGGCCATCGTTCCCTTCGCGCGCAGCTCCCACTTGATGCCGTGCGGCGTCAGCAGATTGTCGGCCAACGACTCCAGGGCTGGATTGATGCCCACTTCCTTGAGAATGGGGGGGCTGAGCTCGAAGATCAGCGAACGGCTTTCGCTGATCAACTTCTCCGTGTTGGCTTCCAGGGCCGCCATCTCCGCTTCCAGCGCCGGCCGCACTTTTTCGCGCAGCGCACGGATCTTGTGAAGCTGCGCCACCAGATCGTAGCCGATACGGTCGTGCAGATCCGCGGCGATGGCACGGCGCGTGCTTTCCTCCGTGAGCGTCAGCTGCGTGGCCAGGTTGCGCAGTTCGTTTTTTTTGCGGTCCAGCGCCTCGTCGGCATCCTTCAATTTCGTCTTGTCGAGAAAAATCACGGCGGCCATGCCCGGCGGCAACGGAAAAGCGATCGCCTCGAGAAAGCTGCCGGCCTCCTTGCTGTTGCCCTCGCAGTGCACCGAATGGCCCAGACGCAGACAATCGACGATGATCTGCGACCAGCGCGGTTCGGAAATCGGCCACACGTCAAGAAAGCTGCGGCCGATCACGTCGCGGCGGCGAACCTTCATGACGCGCTCGTAGGACGGATTGACGTCGACGAAAAACACCCTGTCGGCCGTGATGCTGCGGCGCGATCCTTCCTCCACGCGGTACAGCGCGATCGGGTCGAACGTCCGCGCGAACAGCATCCGATACACGATCATGGCCTCCGCGGACGTGCCGGACTGAATTTTCTCATTATGTTCGCTATAATTTATTTTAACTCATCTGCCTTATCCATGGGATCGTGAAAACCATTATCTTCATTTCGCCGCGATACGTGAAGCGGCGGCGCGCCGTCAGCGTTCAAGCCTTTTGAAGCGCCCGCGGTAGAAGATCAGCAGCGCCAGCGTCACGAAGCAGGCGCACACGTCCGCCACGGGATAGCTCAAGAACACGCCGGCGACGCCGAAAAAGCGCGGCAGGACCAGCAGCGAGGGGATGAAGAAGATCACCTGCCGGCTCAGCGACAGAAACAGCGCCGGCCCGGCGAACCCCAGCGCCTGAAACGTCACCGTGCCGACGATCTGAAAGCCGATAATCGCGAACGTAGACTGAAGGATGCGCACGCCCCAGACGGTGAGGCGGATCACCTCGGCGTCGTCGGTGAACGCGCGCACGAAAACGTGCGGGAAACCGAGCAGGATGATTTCGCCCGTCACGGTGATGACCGTGGCCGAAAGCAGCGCGATCTCGATGGCCTTGCGGGCGCGCCCGTACAGCCCCGCGCCGTAGCAATAGCCCACGATCGGCTGCATGCCCTGGCCGATGCCGAAGATCGGCATCACGGCGATCGACGAGACCTTCATCATGATCGCGTAAGCGGCGATGTACAGCGCCGAACCGTAGCGCGAGATCTGATTCATCAGGATCGTGTTGGCCACCGTCAGCGCGCCCTGGCGCGCGAACTCGGAAACGCCGACGCCGAGGATCTCGGCGTCGATGACCCAGCGCAGCGGCATGCGGCTGACGCGCAGGGCGATCAGGCTGCGGCGCCCCGTCAGATAGTAGCGCAAATTCCACAGCAGCGTCACCAGCTGGCCGATCACCGTCGCCCAGGCCGCTCCCGCCATGCCCATTTTGAAGCCGAAAATGAACAGCGGGTCGAGAAAAACGTTCAACACCGCCGGCAGCACCATCGAGTACATGGCGTAACGCGTGTTGCCCTCGGAACGGATCGTGTTGTTGAAGAGCATGCCCACGATCACCAGCGGATTGCCGAGGAAAACGATGCCGAGATAGTGCCGCGCGTGACCCGCCACCCGCGCGTCGGCGCCCATCATGGCGATCAGCGGATCGAGGCACGCGATTCCGGCAGCCAGCGTCGCGAAGCCCAGCGCGACCGACATCACGAAGCCGTTGCCCAGCGCCCGCTCGGCGTCGTCGTCAAGCCCCGCGCCCAGTTTGCGCGACGACAACGAAGCCGTGCCCATCGCTACCCACATGGACAGGGCCCCGACGAACAGCTGCAGCGGAAACGCCACCGACGTGGCGGCGATGCCCAGCGGGCCGACGCCCCAGCCGATGAAAATCGTGTCGACCACGTTGTAAGAGGCCATGACGAACATGCCGATCATGGCCGGCAAAGACATTTTCACGAGCAAAGGCAGCAGCGGTGCCTGCGCCAGCATTTCGCGACGATTTTCCATTGATTTCCTGCACCTTTCGCAAATGTGTTGTTTCATGATAACACGATTGTTTTATAAACACTACACGATGCAAGCGGGAAGTCCCTTGTTCATTTTCCGCTCGGAAACGTCTCTTTCCTAAGCCTGTGCTATAATGAGTCCGGCATAAGAATGCCGGCACAAAATCGCGAAGCGTACCATCATTGCCGTTGCGAAAACGACAGAATAGAGGAGGTTAAATCCCGATGAAAAAGTTTTTCATAGGCATTGCGGTCCTGCTCGCGGCGGCCATCGTCGCCGTCTGCACGTTGGACGTCGGCACAGGCTGGATCGCTCAGAAAGGCGCCGAATACGTGGCCAACACCTATAATCTCGGCGTGTCCATCGGCGGCGCCCAAGGCAATCCCGTCAAAGGCTACACCTTCAACGACATCGAACTGACGCGCGACGGCACGTCGCTGATCAAGGCCGGCAAAATTTTCGTCGATCCGGCGCTGCTCAAGCTGATCACCGGCAACGTGGCGCTCGACTGGGTAGAACTGGGCGACATCAAGAGCACCATTCCCCACCTGCTCCAGCTGGCCGAAATCTTCACGGGCCGGAAAGTCACGCTGCCCAGCGCCGTTCCGCTCAACGACCTCCAGCTCCATTCAGTCGGCGGCACTCTGGACGGCGACGAGGCCGAGGCGGCCTTCGACATCGCCCTCAACGGCCTGCCCATGAAGGGCAGCTTCAAGCTCAGCCTCGCTTCCGGACTGACAATCGACAAAGGCAGCGTCCAAACCGCCGACGGCACGATCAGCGTCAGCGGCGGCGTAGCGCCGGCGTTGAATCTCAAGGCCGCCGTCGACAAGGTGCAGATCGGCGATCTGGCAGCCCTCGTTCCCCAGCTGGAAAGCTTCCTCGTCAAAGGCCGGGTCACCGCCGACATGACCGTCACAGGCGAGCCGGACAATCCCGCCGTAGCGGGCACCGTCAGCTTCGACGACGGTTCCGTCATGGCCTTCCCCGTCTCGGCCAGCGCCACGGTCGCGATGAAAGACATGAAAATCAATCTCGTGCCTCTGGCCGTCAATGCCATCGGCATTCCCACCAAAGGCGAGGTGTTCGCCGACCTTGGCGGCAAAACGCCTTCCATCAAAGTGAACATGAACACCGACGGCCCTGTCACCGCCGAAACTCTGCGCAAGAATCTGCCCTCGCTGCCCGCCGAACTGAGCGGACAGGTCGACGCCGTCACCGTCGCGCTCGAAGGGCCGGTGAACGCCCTCAAGGGCAACGCCCAAGTCAAGGCCGACAAGCTCACGCTCGGCGGCGCCAGCGTCACCGACACGCTTTTCAAGGCCGCGTTCAACAGCCAAGGGCTGATCACCGTTTCCGGAGGCTCCAATATCGCCGGCAATCCCGCCACCCTTAAAGGAACGGTCAACGCCGGCGGCAAGGACGTGGCGGCCGACGTGGCTTTCAGCGTCAAGGATTTCGACCTCGCCATGCTGCCCAAAATCGTGCCTTCGGCGCCGGCAAACATCAAGGGCAAAGTGAACGCCGCCTTCACCGTCAAGGGCAAGGGGAGCGCCATCGCCGCCGGCGGCAAGATCGACTCGCAGCGCGTCTCGCTGAACGACATGAACATCGACAAGGTCAACGTGCCCGTCGCCTTCCAAGGCAGCACGGTGACGTTCAAGAACGCCTCGCTGGTCTTCATGGAACTGCCCGTCACCAAAGTCAACGGCTCCATCACCATGGGCAGCGACAATCTGGCTTTCAAGGAAATGTCCGCGGCCGTCGCCAACGGAACGATCAAAATGGACTCGGTGCTCAAGTTCGGCAAAAATCTGAACGGCACCTACGACCTGAAACTGAACGGCATCGACCTCGGCAGCGTGATGAACACGTTCGGCGCCGCCTCGCTGGGCGCTTCCGGCAAACTCAGCGGCGGCCTCAAAGGCGAGCTTTCCGACACGGACATCACCGGCGACGGTTCGCTTTCCATCCCCGTTTTCTCGCTCACGGGATTGAAGTTCGAGCAAATCAAGTCTTCCGTCAAGCTTTCCAAAATGGTGGCTTCGCTGCCCGATTTCTCCTCCAAATTCGCCGGCGGAACGATCGACGGCAATGCGAGCATGGACATCAACAAGATGACCTACGCGATCGGCGCCAGCCTGAAGGGCAGCCAGCTCAAAACCATCATCGATCAGATGGCGCCCGCGCTCGGCGGCGGACTGACCGGCACACTGACCGGCGAGTACAAGGCTTCCGGCAAGCTCAGCCCCTTCACGCTCGACGGCGAAGGTTCCGTCTCCTCGGCGGGCGGCAGGATGTACGGGTTCAAGGAATACCAGTCTATCATCAATACCATCGCCGCGCTGCACGGCAACAAGGGCATCGCCTACGCCAACGCCAAGATCCCCTTCGCCAACGACATCGAAAAGCTGACGCTCAGGGACGGCACTGTCATCAACGCCGAAAAGGGCGACGGCATCTACCAATACATCAAGGCCAACGGGACCTTTGCCTACGCCGGCAATCTGAACATCAACGTCGACGGCTCCATCAACGCCATGCTCGTGAACACGGCAGCTTCGACCTTGAGCGGCGCGATGGCGGCCGGCGGCGCGGCGGCCCTGCTGACCGGGGGAGCCGGCGGCATCGCCGGACTGATCGGCGGCGGTATCGCCGGCGCCAGCAAGAGCTGGGGCGTCAACGACTTCCGCAACCTGACCTTCCACATCGGCGGTACCGTCGACGATCCCAAGATCGGCAGTTTCAAAGTCAACGGCAAGACCTGGGACGCCAAGGAAGCCCAGCAGGAAAACGCCAAAGTCACCGACGTCAAGGACCAGGCCAAGAACGCCGTTGAAAAGGCCAAAGAAGACGCCGTGAACAAGCTCACCGAAAAACTCACCGGCAAGAGCGGCGCCGAAAGCGGGTCCAGCAAAAACAGCGTCAGAGATCAGCTCAACGATGCGCTCAACAAAGAGCTCGAAAAAGGGTTGAACAGCCTTTTCGGTAAATAAGAGACGGACACCCGCGGAACAAAAGGCGGCAGTCACAGAACATGGGCGGCGGATTCAAATGAATCCGCCGCCCATGTTCTGTGACTGCCGCGGCGCGCTTCTTTTCGCAAAATTGTCGGCAAATGAAGTCAGAAAAAAGTACTTATCTGCGTGACAGTTCTGCAACAAACATTTTAATGTAAAAGCAGCTGTTATTATCATATCGATCACTATGTTTTGTTGTTGAATTTTGTATCCATAAAAATTATGATTCAGATGGTCCTTAAAAACTCAATCTTTAAACAGGAGGAAAATGCCGTGAAGAAAAGTACTTTGTGGTATGCGTTGGCCGCTCTGGCGCTGGCCGCTTCGACGGCCTGCGCGGCGGGGCCGCGGGACGTGACGATCGGCCTGACGGGCGACGCTTATTCGTTTTATCCCTATTCGCTGAACGAAGACCTCAACAACGCCATTATGGAACATGTCTTCGAGCCGCTCGTGACCCTGGACAGGGAGATCAAGCCGCAGCCGCTTCTGGCCGAGAGCTGGGAGACCAACGAAGACGCTTCGGTTTGGACGTTCCATCTGCGCAAAGGCGTCACGTTCCACAACGGCAGTGCCTTCAACGCCGACGACGTCCTGTTCTCGTTCGAGCGCGCCAACACGGCCGGCAAGTCGGCCTTCATTTACGCGTTCGCCACCATCGACAAGAGCGAGAAGATCGACGATTACACCGTCAAAATCACCTGCAAGGCGCCCAACGTGCTGCTGTTGGCCCACGTCAAGGACGTGGTGATCCTCGACAAGGAGACCTACGAAGCCCACGACGACGATTACAACGCCAACCATCCTATCGGCACCGGCAAGTACGCGCTGGCCGAGCACGTGCGCGGCGACCGCATCGTCTTCAAGCGCAACGAAACTTATTGGGGCGACAAGCCCGAGGCCGAGAACGTCGTCTACAAGCCGATCACCAACCCCGGCACCCGCACCGCCAACATGATGTCCGGCGCCGTCGACATGATCGTCGACGTGCCCGTGCGCGACGTCGCCATGATCGAACGCAACAAAAACATCAGCATCGTCAAGATGCCCAGCCTGCGCGTCATTTACCTCAACCCGTCCTGCGTGGAGAATCCCAGCAAGGATTCCAAGTTCCCGCTGGTCTCCCCCACGGGCAAGAACCCGATGGCCGACAAGCGCGTCCGCGCCGCCATGTACCACGCCATCAACGAGGACGAGATCGTGGCGAAGGTCATGAACGGCTTCGCCCTTCCCGCCGCGACCTACTGCCCCGAGGGCTACAACGGCTACAATCCCGAGATCGAGCGCCTCGCCTACAATCCGGCTCTGGCCGAAAAGCTGCTTGATGAAGCGGGCTATCCCCGCCAGGCCGACGGCACGCGCTTCCAGGTGACGCTCGACGCATCCAACGACCGCTACATCAACGACGGCGCCATCGCCACGGCCTGCGCCTCATACCTCGAAAAGGTCGGCATCAAGGTCGTCCCCAATCTGATGTCGCGCAACATCTTCTTCTCCTACATCGGCGCGACCAATAGGTCGGGAGACAACACCCATCTGTGCCAGACCGGCTGGGCCGATTCCGGCGGCGAGGGTGCGCTGATCGCCCTCGACATGATCTACTCGATGAAGCCCGGCGAGTACGTCAAACAGGGCTGGGGCGGCGTCAACCGCGGTTACTACAGCAATCCCGAAGTAGACAAGCTGGTCGAGGAAGCGATGGCGACCGTCGACGCCGCCAAACGCGACCAGATCGTCCGTCAGGCGTGGAAGCTGGCCGCCGACGACGTGGCTTACATCCCGCTGCACTTCCAGATGGACGTGTACGCCGTCGGGCCGCGCATCAATTATGCGCCGCGCTACAACAAATACGTGTACGCGTGGGACGTCACGTTCAAGAAATAATTTTCCGGTTCCCGAAAAACAACCATAACGCAGACGGTTCTTTTCACGCGAAAAGAACCGTCTGTCTTTGATGAAAGTCTTTTTCCGTCTTTTTCGATCCGGAATGGGCTTCTTCCGCGGAGGTGACCTTTAAGGTGCTTCAGTTTCTCGTCAAAAGGCTGACTCAGCTCGTGCTGGTCGTGCTCGTGGTCTCGCTGATCGTGTTCGTGCTCACGAGCGTGCTGGGCAATCCCGTCTATCTGATGGTGAGAGAAAACGCGACGCCTGAGGAAATCGCGGCCGTTTCGGCTTATCTCGGGCTGGACAAACCGCTGTACGTGCAGTACTGGATCTTCGTCAAAAACGTGCTGGACGGCAATTTCGGCCAGTCGTACATGTATCACCTGCCGGCGCTGGCGCTGATCACCGAGCGGCTTCCCGCCACGCTGGACATCGTCGCCGTCGCCATGGCGCTCTCGATTTTTCTCGGCATCCCGCTGGGCGTATGGTCCGGCGCATACCCGAAGAGCCGTTTCAGCAAAAGCGTCATGGCCATGTCCATCGCCGGGATCTCCATGCCGTCGTTCTGGATCGGCATGGTGATGATCTATTTCTTCGGTTTGTATCTCGGTGTCCTGCCCGTCTCGGGGCGCGGCGAAACGGGCGTGATCTTCGGCATCACGACCAGCCTCGCCACCGCCGACGGCTGGGCGCACATTATCCTGCCCGCCGTCACGCTGGCGCTGGGCAACGTGGCGACGATCATCCGCCTCACCCGCGCGGGGATGCAGGAGAACATGCGCCAGGATTACGTCAAGTTCGCGCGCGCCAAGGGCGTGCCCAACCGCAAGGTGCTGTTCGGCCACGCGCTCAAGAACACGCTGATCCCGGTGGTGACGGTTTTCGGCTTGCAGCTGGGCAACCTGATCGCGTTCACTACGATCACCGAAACGATCTATGCCTGGCCGGGCATCGGCAAGCTGCTCATCGACGCGGTCACCAGCGCCGACCGGCCGATCATCGCCGCTTACATTCTGTTCGTGGCGGTGATGTTCGTGTTCATCAATTTCGTCGTGGATTTGCTCTACGTCTTCATCGATCCGCGCATCGACTTGCAGTAGGAGGAGGACGAAAAATGTCTGACGCACAAGAAAAAAGCCGCTGGCGCGCTTTTCTGGACTCGGAACTTTTTTACAATTTCCGTCACTCCCCTACGGCGATCGCCGGAGCGGCGATCGTCCTGCTCGTGGTCCTGATCGCGCTCGTGGGGCCGCAGTTCACGGTGCAGAATCCCTACAACATGGCCGAGCTGAATCTGGGCGACGCCTACAAGCCGCCGTTCTGGATGGAGGGCGGCGACCCCAGGTTCCTGCTGGGGACCGACCAGCAGGGACGCGACATGGTCAGCGCCATGGTCTACGGCAGCCGCGTCTCGCTGGTCATCGGCCTGCTGGGCACGCTCATGGCCAGCGGCATCGGCATCGTGCTGGGGCTGGCCTCGGGCTATTTCGGCGGCAAGGTGGACGCGCTCATCATGCGCTTTGCCGACGTGCAGCTGTCGTTCCCGTCGATGCTGATCGCGCTGTTTCTGATGTCCATGCTGGGGCGCAGCATCGCCAACATTCTGCTGTCGCTGATGCTGGTCGGCTGGGTGCGCTACGCGCGCACGGTGCGGGGCGAAACGCTGCGCGTCAAAAAATGCGAATACATCGAGGCTACGCACGTGATCGGCCTGCCGGACTGGCGCATTCTTTACAAGCACGTGCTCCCCAACGTCTTCGCTTCCATCGTCGTGCTCTCCACGATCCAGGTGGGCGGCTTCATCCTCACCGAAGCGACGCTGAGCTTTCTCGGGCTGGGCGTGCCGATCTCGCGCCCGTCGCTGGGCATGCTCTGCAACGACGGCTTCACGGTGCTCTACAGCGGCTTGTGGTGGGTCTCGATCCTGCCGGGGCTGTACATCATGATCATCGTCTTCGGCATCAACCTTCTCGGCGATTTCCTGCGCGACGAGATGAATCCCAAGCTGAAATGAGGCGCCGCCCATGGACGACAAACTTCTTTTGCAGGTGAAGCACCTGCGCACGTGGTTCAAGACGTTCAAGGGCACGGTCAAGGCCGTGGACGACGTGTCGTTCGACATCAGGCAGGGCGAGGTGCTGGCCGTGGTCGGAGAGTCCGGCGGCGGCAAGTCGGTGACGGGCTTCTCGCTGATCCGGCTGATCGAAGAGCCGGGCTCCATCGAATCGGGCGAGATCCTGTTCGGCGGGCGCGACGTCATGAAACTTTCCGAACACGAGATGAACAAGCTGCGCGGCAAGGACATCTCCATGATCTTCCAGGATCCGATGACCTCTCTCAATCCCGTTTACACGATCGGGCAGCAGCTCGACGAAACGCTGCGGCTGCACACGTCAATGAATATGGCCCAGCGCCGCCGGGCCAGCGTCGACCTGCTCAGGGCCGTGGGCATTTCCAATCCGGAAAGCCGGCTCAAGAACTATCCGCATCAATTCTCCGGCGGCATGAGGCAGCGCGTGGTCATCGCCATCGCGCTGGCGGCCCGTCCGCGACTGATCATCGCCGACGAGCCGACGACGGCGCTGGACGTGACGATCCAGGCGCAGATTCTCAAGCTCATGACCGACCTGATCCGCGCCGAAGGCTGTTCGCTGATGCTGATCACCCACGACCTCGCCGTGGTTTCGGAGGTCGCCGACCGCATCAACGTAATGTACTGCGGCAAGATCGTCGAGAGCGGCGCCGCGCGCGACGTGATCGACCGCAGCGCGCACCCCTACACGCACGGGCTGATCAACTCGATCCCCGACCTGAGCACGGAAAAAGAGCGCCTTGACACGATCCCCGGCATCGTCCCCAACATGTTCGACCTGCCTTCGGGATGCTACTTCAGTCCGCGCTGTTCCTGCGCTCAGGAACGCTGCCGCCGCGAAGCGCCGCAGCTGCGCGAGGTCGCGCCGGGGCACTGTGCCGCCTGCCATTTTCCGCTCTGCGGGGAGGTGAAGTAACATGGGCTGTCTGCTTTCAGTCAAAAATCTCGAACAGCGCTTCGACCTCGACCGCTCGCTTCTCAGCCAGATCCGCTTCGAACGCGGGCGCGTCGTGCGCCGCAAGCGCGTCGTCCACGCCGTCAACGGCATCAGTTTCGACCTCGAAGAGGGGCAAGTCTACAGCCTCGTGGGCGAATCGGGGTGCGGCAAATCAACGGCCGCGCGCAGCATCATCCGCCTGATCGAGCCGGCCGGCGGTTCGGTGTGCTACCGCGGGCAGGACATCGCGCACATCCCGCTGGGCGAGATGCTGCTGCTGCGCAAGAAAATGCAGATGATCTTCCAAGATCCTTACGCTTCGCTCAACCCGCGCCAGAACGTGATGGAGATCCTCACGGAGCCGATGCTGTTCCACAAGGTGGCCGCCGGCAAAAAAGAAGCGCGCGCCCGCGCGCTCGACCTGCTGTCCCGCGTCGGCATCCGTCCCGAACAGGCGAGCCGCTATCCGCATCAGTTCTCGGGCGGCCAGCGCCAGCGCATCGGCATCGCCCGCGCGCTGGCCGTGGAGCCGGAATTCATCATCGCCGACGAACCGGTGTCGGCGCTGGACGTGTCCATCCAGGCGCAGATCCTCAACCTGCTCATGGACCTCAAGGACGAGTTCCACTTCTCCTATCTGTTCATCGCTCACAACCTTTCGGTGGTCAAGCACATTTCCAATCAGGTGGCGGTCATGTACCTCGGCAGTATCGTCGAAAAGGGCAGCAAGGAGCAGATTTTCGCGTCTCCGCAGCATCCCTACACCAAGGCCCTGTTCTCTTCGATCCCCACGCTGACGGGGCGCAACATGCGCAACGCCGAAGGGTTGGAAGGCGAGATCCCCAGCGCCGTGAACCTGCCGTCGGGCTGCTGCTTCCACACGCGCTGCCGCTGCGTCATGCCCGTCTGCTCGCAGCGCGTGCCCGAAGAGCGCGAGATTGCGCCGGGGCACTGGGTGCAGTGCCATCTTTTCGACCGCTGAAAATTTTGACGCGCGCTCGAAGTTTTTCTATAATCGACGGCGGAAAGGAGAGGAAAAACTTTTCCTCTCTTTTTTTGCAGCGGCCGTTTCGATCCCATCATCTTTTTCAGGAAAGGGTGTTTTCCATGGATCTTGTCATTCTGGCTCTGGCGCTTTTGATCGCGCTGCCCGCGGCGGCGCGCGCCTGCACCACCGTCGTCGTCGGGCGCGAAGCTTCGCCGACGGGGCATGTGATCGTCGGCCACAACGAAGACGACGGCGGCCGTCTCGTCAACCGTCACGGCTACGTTCCCGCCGCCGACCACGCGCCCGGCGAGACGCTGCCCGCCGAAGAAGGGCACGCGCTCATCCCGCAGGCGGCGCGCACGCACGGCTTCTACTGGAGCGAGATGAAGGGCGCCAACGGCGGCATGTCGACGGCCGATTCCTTTTACAACGACCGGGGCGTGCTGATCGTCAGCAACAGCTGCGTCGATTCCAAGGAAGACCTCGAAGACGCCTCGCGCCTCAGCGAGGGCGGCATCGGCTTCAACCTCCGCCGCGTCATGGCCGAGCGCGCCAATTCCGCCCGCCATGCCGTGGAGATCGGCGTCGAAATGCTCGAACGCTACGGCTACGTTTCCTCCGGGCGCACCTACACCTGCGCCGACGCCGACGAAGCCTGGATGCTTCAGGTCGTCAGCGGCCGCCGTTACGCCGCGCGCCGCGTCGGCGACCGCGAGGCGGCGTTCATCCCCAACTACTACACGATCCACGAGATCGACTTCGACGACCGCGACAACTTCATCGTCTCGCCCGATCTGGTCGAGTACGCGCGGAAAAAGGGCTGGTACGATCCTTCGCAGGGCGCGTTCGACTTCGCGCGCGCCTATCAGGCCGAAAAGGACTGGATGGGCCCCGGCAACGTTTACCGCAGCGCCGCCGGTTATTCGATCCTGACGCGCAGCCCCTTCTGGCGCGAAGACCGCTACCCCTTCGCCGTCGTGCCGAAGCGCCCCGTCGCCGTGGAACAGGTCATGGAAATCCTGCGCTGCTATTACGAAGGCTCGTTCCTCGACCCCGCCTGGGCGCGCATGCAGTTCCCCGGCGGCGCGCCGCACGACACGGAGATCCGCCGCATCTGCACGGGCACGACCATGGAATCGTCCGTCACCGTCTTCGGCGAGCGGGATCGTCCCGAGACCACGACGATGTGGCTGTGCGCAGGGCGCCCCAGCGAGCTGCCCTATCTGCCCGTCCATCCTTTCTGCGGCGTGCCCGCCGCGCTGGACACGATGGGAGACGAAGCGCCGGCGCTTTTGGCCGCGCACTGCCGCCCCGACGCCGAGATCGCGACATGGCGCGACAACGGCTGGCAGAAAATGCGCGACTTCCAAAGCCTCTTCGAGCTGGTCTTCCAGCAGCATCACGACGAGCACGAACGCTGGCTGTGGAGCTACGAAAACGGCCTTGCGCGGCGCGAAAGCGAACTGCAGGCGCGCGTTGCGGCGCTCGGCGACAGAGAACGCTGCGTCGCGCTACTGCGCGAGAGCGACGCAGCCGTCGCCGCCGAAGCGCTGGCCGCCATCGGCGAGCAGCAGAAAAACTTGCGCCCCGTCTCCGTCAGCGTCTCTCCCGCCGCCGCAACGATGAACAGCGCCGAAGAGATTGAATTCGGCTTCGCGCTCACGGACGGGAGAATTCCCGCCGAGGGGTCGCTGCTGCTCACGCTGGGCGGCACCAACGCCCGCCTGATGGGCATCCGCCCCGTCGCCGGCTCGCTGCGGCCCGACGGCGGCCGCTGGACCGTCCGCGTCAAAGCCGCCGATCTGCAGAAAGCCGGCGTGCCCGGAACTTTCGACTACTGGCTCGGCGGGCGCGATCAATGGGGGCGCTCCTTCGGCGGCGGCGGCTTCTTCACGTTCACGGAGCGGACGGTATAGGGAATGTTCCACGCGGAACATTTTGCGCCGAATACAGCCAGTCACGCAATTTCTTCAACATGAAAAATCCACGGTAAAGGAAACGCCGCGGCTCGGTCAGCGCTGACCGAGCCGCGGCGTTTTTTGTCTCATACTCATTCTCTGTGGACCGATTAGAACAGATTGCCGTCCGCGTCGAATTTCAGTTCGTACGGCGCGCCGACGACCTCCATGTGCGGATGAGCGGCGACCGTCGGCAGTAAAGCTTCGGAGACTTCGATCTCGTCGAGGGCGATGGTGTTCTTGATGCGCACGAGGCGCAATTTCGACGGGTCAAGCACATTGCAGGTCTTAATGCAGCCCTGGATGGCCTGGCGGTCGCTCTTCAGCACCATGGGGATCTTCACCGTCAGCGGCACGGTGGAAGTGATGGCGTTCGGATAGCTCTGCTCCATGCTGAACTTTTTGTAGGCGCGCATGGTGGTCAGGTCGAGCATGCCCAGGCCGTTGCCGTTGCCGTGCGAGACGTCGGTGATGTCGAGCGCGGCGACGCGGGTGATTTTCGGGCCGCCGGAGGCGTAGGGCGTGTTGTAGCGTCCCACCACGTTGGTGTCGAATCCCGTGCCGGCGATGTTCTTGCCGATCTCGTCCATGATCAGCACGTCGAACTCGTCGAGCTGGATCTTGGCCAGCAGCTCCCAGGCGCGTTCGAGCAGCGCCGGTTCGCGCTCGAGCACTTCGTCCTTGCGCATCAGCTCGATCTGCGCCGTCTCGTGATAGGCGTTTTCCAGCAGGGCCACGCAGCAGAGCACGTTCTTTTTGGCCAACGTTACGGCGGCGATGGCGGGAATGTTCTCGGCCATGTGCCCGAAGCCTTCGGCGTGGCAGAAGTCCGCGCCTTTCTGCTTGCCCATGCCGATGGCGCACATCTTGCAGATGCCGCTCTCCACCACGCCGCGAAATCCCGTGTGCGGCTTGACGCGGTTGACGATGACGATGGCGTCGGCCGCGTCGGCGTACCGGTCGAGGTAGACGGGGCGGCCGTTGGCAGCCGTGCCGAGCCGTACCGTTTCCATCGTGGAGCGAACCGGCGCGCCCATGGTTTCTTCGGTGATGCCAAGGCCGGCCAGCATGTTTTTTTGCCCTTCGGCGGTGGCGCCGCCGTGGCTGCCCATGGCGGGGAAGATAAAAGGCTCGCCGCCGCGCCTTTTCACCGCTTCGACCAGCGTCCTGATGATCAACGGATAGTTGGTGATGCCGCGGCTGCCGGCGGTGATGGCAACGCTCATACCGGGCGTGACGGAGTCGAGATAACGCCCCGTTTCCAGACCGGCGATCAGCTCGCCGGCGGGATCCTGCACGCAAGGGCGAGGAAAGTTCTGGCGGACTTTCACGAACCGGGGGATCCGAATGAGATCCAACGCTTCATCGATGAACGACATGAACATGCACTTCCTCTTCTTTTATTATAAAAAAATAACGCTCTTTCAAAGTGATTCCGCGCGGGCGCGCGCAGCCTCGAAAGTGGGACTGGCGATTCATTCCTATCACAAGCCCCGCTCTTTGTCCAAGTCATGAAAACGCATAAGGTTATGAGCCGGCGGCTATGCGGCGAAAAACAGCCGCCGCCAAGGAAGCGGGGAGCCGCTTTCCCGTTGGCTACGGCTGAATCATTGTCTGGATGATCTGTTTTAACTCAGTCCCCTTTTGCATCGTGTAAAGGGGCACGTCCTTTGGAGCGCACAACGCAGTGAAATAACCGTCGGCATTGCCGTCGGCGCGCACGATCACGTAGTCGGCGTCGCCGGCGAACGGCAAAAACGGCTCGGAATTTTTATAGCGCCGGGCCATGCCTCCAAGGTGCATGGCGACCACACTGACGTTGTGTTTCTTCGCCTCTTCCACGATGCGGCGGCACCGTTCGCACTCGTCGAGTATGCTCATTCCGGCAACGACGTGGCCGATCCGTCCGTCGCGAGTGACAACGGCGCCCGTCGCATCGGAGCCAAGCGAACAGCAGCACACGCTGTTGCTGCATCCCAGAACGGCAAAAAGCGTACGGCATGAATTCCAGTCCACGTCTTCGGGTTTGATGTCAAGGCCGTATTCATATTCGATCTTGAGGCGATGAGCAAATATCTTTGCCAAATTGGCGTCGATGCACTGCCCAAAGCCCGTGATCAGCACCGGTGCCCCGAGTTTCGGGATCGGAGGGTTCTCGGCCGCCGCAACGCCCGACTGCAGGAGGGCCGCGCAAAGAAGCGGGCCCCAGCGGAAAAGTTTTCTCATTGGCAAAACGCCTCCTCGCTTTATGGGAGCTGAGCTTGCGCATCGCTCCGGGGGAACGGCAGCGCCAACTCCCCGTGTATTATCGCCGATCGCATAAGTCGCCCCATTTCCCAGCGCTTATAGCACAGGAGCACGCACGGTTCTCTCGGACCGGCGAGAGCTCATAACGGGCTCCCGTTCGCATCACGGACGCAACATGGCGGGGATGAGCCGCTTCAGGTCGGCCGTCTTCTCGATCGTGAAGAGCGGCACGTTTTTTTCGGCGCAGAGCGTGGTAAAATAGCCGTCGAGATTGCCGTCCGAACGGACGATCATGAAGTCGGCGGCGCCGGCGAAGGGCAGAAACGGTTCGGAGTTCTTGAGACGGCGCGGTTCGCCGCCCACGTGCATGGCGATGACTTTCACGTTGTGTTTCTTCGCCTCGGCCAGAATCTCGGAACAGCGGGCCGCTTCGTCAAGGATGCTCAGCCCCGACACCGTCGGGCTGGGTTTGCCGTCGCGCGTGATGACGATGGCCGTCGAATCGGCGTCGAACGAGCAGCAGTACACGCTGCTGCTGCACCCCAATACGGCGAAGATGGTCTTGTAGCGGTTCCAGTCCACCTCCCCGGCGGGAATGTCGAGCTTGTAGTCATAGTCGATCCGCAGCCGCCGGCACAGGATGTTGACCGAATTGGTGTCCTGACTTTGCCCGAAGCCAGTGATCAGCACGGGCGTTTCGACGCGGGGCAGCGGCGGGTTGGCGGCCGCGGCGTTTTCCGTCCGGAGGAAGAGCGCACAGAAAAGGACGGCCACACAAAAATTTCTCCTCATCATGAAATATCTCCTCAGCGTTACGGCGACCGAACTTATGCATTCTTTTCATTTGACAACGGCGATGCCGCGTGCTAGCTTTTGAAATATATTTCTGCCAATGGCGTCAAAAGTCCGCCCTTTTGCGATTATAGCACAGAGGCGCGGACAATTTTAAATTTTCTGCAACGGAGGATTTCAGAATGAGAAGATTTTTCCTGTTGCTGACCGCGCTGACGCTGGCCCTTCACGCCCCCGCCGCTTCGGCGGCGGACGGGAAGCTGACCGTGGTCGCCACTGTTTTTCCGGCCTATGACTGGACGCGCGTCATTCTCGGCGAACGAGCCGGCCAGGTTCGCCTGAAACTGCTTTTCGACAATGGCGTGGACCTGCACAGTTATCAGCCGACCGTCAACGACATGATCCTGGTTTCGTCGTGCGACCTCTTCGTCGGCGTGGGCGGCGCGTCCGACAACGGCCTGTCCGGCGCGCTCTCCGGCGCGGTCAACCAGAGGACGGCCGTGATCGATCTGCTCGCCTCGCTTGGCGAACGTGCCCGGGAGGAAGTCCCCGCCGCCGGCGAAACGCCAGAGCATCACCATCATGATCACGAGCACGAAGAGCCGGAGCTGGACGAACACGTGTGGCTGTCGCTGCGCCATGCCCAGCGCTTCTGCCGTCTCATCGCCGAAAAGCTGGCGGCGCTCGATCCCGAAGGCGCGCCGCTCTACCGCGCCAACGCCGCGGCCTACGCCGCCCAACTGCAGGCGCTCGACGGCGAATACGCGGCCATGATCGCCTCGGCCAAGCGCCGCACCGTCGTCTTCGCCGACCGCTTTCCCTTCATCTACATGACCGAAGACTACGGACTGGAGCACTACGCCGCTTTCAGAGGCTGTTCGGCCGAGAGCGAAGCCAGTTTCAAAACCCTGGCCGTTTTGGCCGGCAAGGTCAAGGAACTTGATTTGCCCGCCGTGCTGGTGCTGGAAAACTCGGACCGCAAGATCGCCGCAACGGTGCTGCGCACGGCCGGCGGCCGGGAGCGGAAGATCGTCGTCATGAACTCCATGCAGTCCTGCACCGCCCGGGATCTGGAACGCGGCACGACTTACCTTTCGCTCATGCGGGACAACCTTGCCGCGCTGCGCGAAGCGCTCAACTGAAACGGGAAGATTGCCATGGCTCTGCTTACCTGCGAAAATGTCGCCGCCGGCTACGAGGGCGCGCCGGTGATCGAAGGGCTGGACTTCACCGTCGAGCGCGGCGACTATCTCTACATCGTCGGCGAGAACGGCTCCGGCAAAAGTACGCTGATGAAGACTATCCTCGGCCTGATCAGGCCGAGGATGGGACACGTCGTCACCGGCGAAGGGCTGAAGCGGACCGAGATCGGCTACCTCCCTCAGCAGACGGTCGTGCAGAAAGATTTTCCCGCCAGCGTCAGGGAGATCGTGCTGTCGGGCTGCCTGAACCGCATGGGACTGCGGCCGTTCTACACGCGCCGGGAAAAGGAACTGGCGGCGCGGAACATGGCCCGTCTCGGCGTGACGCCCCTGGCCAGTCATTGCTACCGCGAACTTTCGGGAGGACAGCAGCAGCGCGTGCTTCTCGCCCGCGCGCTCTGCGCCACGCGCAAACTGATCATGCTCGACGAGCCCGTGACCGGTCTCGACCCCAAAGTCACGACGGAAATGTACGAGCTTGTGGCGGCGCTGAACCGCGACGAAGGGCTCACGGTCGTCATGATCTCTCATGACATTGCCGCCGCCGTGCGCTACGCCACGCATATCCTCCACCTCGGCGGAGGGAAATACTTCTTCGGCTCCCGTGTGGAATACCTCAGCAGCGCCGCCGGCCGGATCTTCACGCACCGCGAAGGGGGAAAGCAGTGATGTCCGCCACGTTCACCCAACTCGCCGCATATTTTCAGTATCCTTTCGTGCGCTACGCGTTCATCGTCGGCGTGCTCGTGGCGCTGTGCTCATCGCTGCTCGGCGTGACGCTGGTGCTGAAACGCTTCTCGCTGATCGGCGACGGTCTGTCGCATGTGGCCTTCGGCGCCATGGCCGTGGCCGCCGTGCTGAAGATGAGCAGCACCACGGCGCTGACGCTCCCCGTCACCGTGGCCTGCGCCGTGCTGCTGCTCCAAGGCGGAAGGACTCGCCGCATCAAGGGCGACGCCGCCGTCGCCATGCTCTCCGTCAGCGCCCTCGCCATGGGCTATCTGCTCATGAACGTGTTTTCGCGCTCGGCCAATCTGTCCGGCGACGTGTGCAGCATCCTCTTCGGTTCCTTCTCGATCCTGACGCTGGATCCGTTCGAGGTCAAGCTCTGCGCTCTCCTGTCCTTCATCGTCATCGCCGTGTTCGTGCTGTTCTACCACAAGATTTTCGCCGTCACGTTCGACGAAGAATTCGCCGCCGCCACCGGCACGCGCGCCGGGCTGTACAATCTGGTCATCGCCGTGGTCATCGCCGTGATCATCGTGCTGGCCATGAATCTCGTCGGTTCGCTGCTGATTTCGGCGCTGATCATTTTTCCGGCGTTGAGCGCCATGCGGCTGTTCACGTCGTTCCTCTCGGTCACGCTCTGTTCCGCCGCCGTCTCCGTGCTGTGCGCCGCCGCCGGCATCGTCGTCTCCGTGCTGGCGGGGACGCCTGTCGGATCCACCATCGTCGCCGGCAACATCCTCGTCTTTTTGCTCTGCGCGGCGCTCGGCCGCCTGAAAGGAACCGCACGATGAAACGCCTCGCCGCCGCGCTGTTCCTTCTCGCGGCGCTGGGCATCCCCGCGCCGGCCGCTGCGGACATCGATCTCACCGCCATGGGGCGCACCATGCTGTTCGCCGTCGTCTACGACATCAAAAACAATCCCGAAAACTACCTCGGCCGCCGCATCAAAATGACCGGCCAGTTCGCCATCATTCAGGGCATCGACGCTCAGGGACAGCCCGATCCCGACAAGATTTTCTACAACTGCGTCATCCCGCTGGCGCAGAACAGCCTCGAGTTTGGCGTCGCCGGCGAGCTGTACTACCCCGAAGATTTCCCCGATCTCGAAGCCCCCATCACCGTGGAAGGCGTTTATGAGAAATACGAGGACAACGGCACAACCTACTACCGCGTCGGCCAGTCCGCCATCGACTTTTGACGCCAATTTTTAACGGAACGGTTCAACGGCAAGCAGGCCGCGCCCGGCAAACTACGTTAATACTTTCCCAGGAATCGGTATGAGTCGAGAATCAATAAAGAGTCCCATGCGTACGCGCTGACAGAAAATGGCGCTGAGAGACACGTCTCTCAGCGCCATTTTCATAATGCCGGGGGGAACGATACTCCCGCTTTTTTCCCTTTCCAGTTGGCGGTCGTGCCGCAAAAAGCGGCGGCTTTTCTCAGAGCTTTCCTCGCGCTTTCGAGAGCCAGGGTTACTTGACGCGCACGTAAACGCCCGCCGTGCCGCCGTCGTACACGTCGGTGTCCGCCGAGGTCGTGCCGACGCGCAAACCGTTGGCGGCCGCCATTTTCTTCAGGTTTTCGCGCACGCCTGCCTCGGCCCCCGCCACCTTGTAGCCGACGAACCACTGTCCCGCGTCGGCTCCAGCGATAAATTCGTACCGATCGCCGCTCAGCTTCTCCGGCGCGGTCACGTAGGTTTTCAGTTTGGCGATGTCGGGCGACAGCGCGCCGCCGACGTTATCGGCGTAATACAGCCCGGCCGCCAGCTTGAGGCTGTGCAGATCGGCGACGATCCGCGTCGCTTCGGCCTTGTCGGCGCTCGATCCCATCGTCAGCATCATGCTGCCGGAAAGAATGCCGATCACCGTGACCACGATCAGCAGTTCGATCAGCGTAAACCCCTTGCTCCTTCGCACCTTCCTCATTCTCCGACCACCTCGTCTTCGCCGAAATCAAGCGCCGGATCGGGCGCCAGGTCAAGACCGCCGCGGCGGCCGCTCTGCCAGGCCGCGCAGCCGGCGGCGGCCACCATCACCGCGTTGTCGGTGCAGAACATCTTCGAGGGCAGAAAGCTCTTCCAGCCCTCGTGTTCCGCCACCGCGCGGCGAAAAGCGCTGTTGGCCGCCACGCCGCCGGAAATCGCCACTGACTTCACGCCCGTCAGCCTCACGGCCTGTTCGAGACGGGCGATCAGCGTCTTCACCACCGTGTTCTGGAACGAAGCGCAAAAGTCTTCCAGCGGAATTTCTTCGCCCTTCTGACGCAGACGGTTCACCTGATTGATCGCCGCCGTTTTCAAACCGCTGAAGCTGAAGTCCAGCCCTTCCAGATTGTGCAGCACGTCGGGAAACTCGAAAGCGCCCGCGTCGCCCGCGGCGGACAGGCGGTCGATCACCGGGCCGCCGGGATAAGGCAGGCCGAGCGCTTTCGCCACCTTGTCGAACGCCTCGCCGGCCGCGTCGTCCTGCGTGGCCCCCAGCATCTGATATTCGCCGCAGCCCCTGACGAGCACGATCTCGGTGTGCCCGCCGGAGACGACCATGCACAGAAAAGGGAACTTCAGGTCTTCATGATCGATCATGTTGGCGTAAATGTGCCCTTCCAGATGATTGACGCCGAGAATGGGAACCTTCCACGCCTGCGCGTACGCCTTGGCCGTCATCACGCCGACCAACAGCGACCCCATCAACCCCGGGCCGCACGTCACCGCCACGAGGCCGATCTGCTTTGCGGGATCGGCGACGCCGCCCTCGTCGAGAACGGCCCGCGTCAGCGGCAGGATCGCCTCCAGATGCATGCGCGAAGCGTACTCGGGCACGACGCCGCCGAACGCCGCGTGCCGTTCGATCTGGCTGGAGATCTTCCAGCTCAGGACGCGCCGCGGTCCTTCGAGCAGCGCCACCGACGTGTCGTCGCAGCTGCTCTCGATCCCCAGCGTCAGAAAACGCCCGTCTAGTGGCAGCATCCGCTGCATCCGCTGCACGATCCCGAGCAGCACGCCTTTCTCCGCAACGGTTCGCCCTCTTCATGGACGAACGCCTTGCCCCCGCATTTCGGACAGCGCGACGGGCGGGCGTCGGAGCTGATCCGCTCGCCGCAGAGCGCGCACTTGAACACATGCCCAGCCATTGTCACTCACCTCTCGGGAATCGTCAATTTCACGGAATATCCGTCGTAGCCGAAAACGACCTCGCTGCCGCCGCGCGACTGCGAACGCGGCACGCCGAAAGCGATCGCGTCCTGCGTATCGGGGGCCAGATTGCCCGTCTCCTTGGAAAGCAGACTCGTGTAAATGCGCCCGGGCGGCAGCGGCTCGCCGTTGACTGTCAGCTTGCCGGGATCGAAGTTCCAGCGGTTCATGGCCCGGTAGCCGAGGATCACCAGGTTGCACTTGGCGCGGGCCGCCTTGTCGATATACGACGCGTTCCATACGATGTCGTCGGGAAAGTTGCCAGGCTCGGCGTAGATCCGTGCCGACAGCGTCCGGTCCACGAACTGGAACTGCAGTTTGGCGTCGGCACCGACCATCAGGTCGCCGACGCGCGTGCCGCCGATCCACAGCAGCACCGAGCGGGCTCTCATCAATTCTTCGTCCTTGTTCGCCGAAGCGGCAAAGACCGAAACTGCCCCCATCGTCAGAAGCATCGCCGTCCCAAGAAGTTTTATCATTTTCTTCATTCTCACAAACTCACCTCTGTTTTTCTGCACCCGCGGACAGCCGGCGTCATTTCTCCCGCGGCGTTTTCCGACGGACGGCCTGAAAGATCAGGCTCCACTCTTCGCACTTCAGTTTCAAAGTCGTTATACCATAAACGGCCGCGCACGCCGCGGCGATTCCGACGATCCAGAGCCCGCGCCGCAGCAGCGAAGCGTCGGCCGGATAACGCCACAGCGTTCGCCACGCCAGTCCCGCCGCAAGCGTCAGCGCGCAGGAGACGGCGATCTTCGCCAGCCAGCCGGCCGAAAACAACCGCAGCGGCGCCGTCATGGCACGACGCAGCAACGCAACGCCGACGCCGCTGGAAAACGTGAACGCCAGCGAACTGGCCAGCGCAATGCCGTTCATCTTCATCGGCGACACCAGCGCCGCCGAGAACAGCAGCGTGCCCGCCACGCTGGCGGCCGTCATCGTCATCGCCGCGCGCGGCAGCGAACGGGCGAAAAGCGCGCGCATCAGCACCGTCGCACAGGCCATGCCCGGCAGTCCCAGCGCCGCGTAAAAAAGCGTCGAGGCCGTGCCGCGCCACGCTTCCGCGTCAAAAGCGCCGCGGAAGAACAGAAAATTCACCGCTTCGCTGGACACGAGCAGCGTTCCCAACGTCACCGGCAGGATCACGAACAGCGCGAAGCGCAGCGCGTCGCGCAGCGTGCCCGCAAAGACCTCGTCGCCCTGCCGCACGCAGCGCGCCAGTTCCGGCAGCACCGCCTGCGAGATGGCGATCACCACCAGGCCGAGCGGCAGCTGGATGACGCGGTTTGAATAGTTCAGCATGGAGATGGAACCGTCGGATAGGAACGAACCGAACAACCGCCCCAGCACGGGATTGACCTGGTTCAGCGACAGCCCGGCCGCGTAGGGCAAAAACAGTGCCAACATGCGCCGCAGATCGGGATCCTGCCAATCCGGACGGGCGGGCACCAGCAGCATATCCTTGCGGCAAACCGTCCACCACCACTGAAACGCCAGCTGCGCTGCGCCGCCCAAAAGCACCGCGCCGACCAGGCTCTCCACGCCGAATCTTGACGCGCAGAACAGGACGGTCATAATATAGACGGCGTTGCTGAGCGCCGGCGCCAGCGCCGGCACGAAAAAGCAGTTCAGGCTGTTGAGCGCGCCCATCGCCAGCGCAGCCACCGAGATCAGCAGCAGAAACGGGAAAAGCTGCCGCGTCATCGCCACCACCAGCGCTTTCTTTTCGCCCGCGAAGCCCGGCGCGATCAGGGCGATCAACTGCGGGCTGAACACGATGCCGACGGCCACCGCCAGCGCGCCGGCGCCGAGGATCACCGTCAGCGCCTGACGGGCCAGACGCTCGGCGCGGCGAGGCCCGTCCCGCTCCAGAACCTGCGAGAACACCGGCACAAAGGAAGCCGACAGCGCGCCCTCGGCCAGCAGCTGGCGGCCGAGATTGGCGACGGTGTAGGCCACGAAAAAGGCGTCCAGCGAACGTCCGGCGCCGAAATACGCCGCGGTGATCACCTCGCGCAGCAGCCCGAGAACGCGACTTGAAAACGTGCCGATCATCATCGTCAGGGCGTTGCGGATCATGTTTCCCGATTTTTCACTTGCCATGAAGTTTCTCCCGCTCTCACGCGAGTTTTCGCGGATTTTCCATAAAAGAGACCCGCCCCGCTGAAACGGAAATGTTCCACACGGAACATTTCCGTTCGGGGTGGCCAATCGAAAGGAGCCGCAAGAAAATATGAGAATCCATACCACCGTCTGGGGCGTCGGCAATCCCCTGCTGCGTGACGACGCCGTCGGGCTCGAGGTGGTGCGTCTGCTCGGCAAGAGGAAACTGCCGAACTTTTCGCTGCGCCTCTGCGAGCTGGCGCCCGCCAATTACCTCGCCACGCTGAAAAAGGAATGTCCGCGCCGTTTTCTGCTGATCGACGCCTCCGACATGGGGCTGCCGCCCGGAAGCCTGCGCCGTTTCCCGCTGGCACGCGTCGACGATCCGTCCTTCACCAGCCACGATCTGCCGCTGCCGCAGCTTTTAGCCGGCGTGCTGCCGCCTGACTGCGAAGCCTGGGTCATCGCCATTCAGCCGCAAAGCGCCGCTTTGGGCATCGGCCTTACGTCCGTCGCGGCAAAAGCGGCGCAGGCGTGCGCCAAACTGATCGCCGCAGGGCAAAGCGACCAAATCGACGCGCTTGAAAAGAGTGGGGAATCGTCCGTTTAATTGAGCCGAAACGAATCGCCCAGGTAATATTTTCTCGCAAAGGGATCGTCGGCAATTTCCGCGGACGTTCCCTTCACCTTGATTTCGCCCTGATAGATGATGTAGGCGCGATCGGTGATGGCCAACGTGTCGCGCACGTTGTGGTCGGTGATCATGATGCCGTAGCCCTTGTCCTTCAGGGTTTTGACGATCTGCTGAATATCGCCGACCGCGATCGGGTCGATGCCGGCGAACGGCTCGTCGAGCAGGATGAAATCGGGATCGAGCGCCAGCGTGCGGGCCACTTCCAGCCGGCGGCGCTCGCCGCCGGAAAGGGAATAGCCCATCACGTCGACGAGCGCCGTCAGGCCGAATTCCTCCACCAGCCCGTCGATGACCTGCCGGCGCTTCTTCGTCTCGATGCCGCGCTCCTGCAGCACCAGATCGATGTTGTCGCGCACGGACAGGCTGCGGAACACCGAGGCTTCCTGCGGCAGATAGCCGATGCCGCAGCGGGCGCGCTGGTACACGTGCAGTCCCGTGATGTCGCGGTCGTCGATTCTGACGACGCCCGAATCGGCCTCGATCAGGCCGACGATCATGTAAAAGCTCGTCGTCTTGCCGGCGCCGTTGGGGCCGAGCAGCCCCACCACTTCGCCGGTGCTGAACTCGAGGCTGACGTCGTTGACGACGTGGCGTTTTTTGAAGCTCTTGTTCAGCCCCGTCGCGCTCAGCGTTTTGACGGCGCTCATTTCCTGCCGCCTTTTTTGCTTTCCGCGACGGGAGCGTCGTTTTTCGCGGGCGTCCGCGGTGACGGTTTCAGATTCGTCAAGTCCACGGAGATGCGCGGCGTTCCCTTGGCCTCGAGCCGCCCGGTGTCGGGATGGTAAATCAGCGTCTGGGCGCTGATGCGGCGGCCGTCCTGTACGGCTCGGGCGTCGCCCGTCGCCGTCACGACATTGCCGCCCACGGAGTAGTCAAGCTTTTCGCATTCGATCGTCGTCTCCTGGGTCTTGCCGCTTTTGGACTGCACGTGAATCTTGGCGCTGCCGGTTCCCGTCAGCGTATCGGCCGCGCGGGAATAGGACAGCGCGTCGCACCAGAGGCGCGAAACCTTCTCTTCATCCTGCTGCACGACCGTGACGTTCCCCTTTCCTTCGGCCGCGCGAAGCCCTTGGGCATCGTAATCGCCGCTCAGCGCGGCGCAGGTCATGACCATGTTGCGGTCTTTGTCCTCGAAATGCGTCACGTCCTCGGCGCCGAAAGTCTGCCCGCTCAGCCGCGCCGTGGCCGCGCGCAGCACGCGGCTGCCGAAGGCGGCGTCCACGCTCCCCTTCATCACATAGCTGCCGCCGGAAACGGAAAAGTCGGCCGTCAGCTCGGCACACACGGCGTCGATCTTTTCGCCGCGATACGTGCCGAAAACGCGCACGCTCCGCCACAGGCGCGCCTTCTGCGTTTTTGTGCTGGCCTCGCCGTAAGCGGAGGTCAGCGTCACGTCTTCGCGCTTCAGCGTCACGTGCCCCTGCGCCTTGAACTCGCCGCTTTCCATATCGTAGTCCATGGCGTCGGCGGTCAGCTGAGTGGCGACGGGAGCCGCCGGCAGCGCAGCGCCTCCCGCCGCCAGCAGCAGAACGCTCAAAAGAATTTTCGCGGAAAAGTTTCTCATCGCTTATTCGGAATAATCGCCGCCGTCGTTGCCGCCCTTCGTGGGCGCGTTGTCGGCGCGGAAATCGCCGCGGTCGGCGATGATCTTGCGCTCGGGCAGCGGATTCCACGTGCCGCGGCGGTTGACGATCTCGATCACCTTGTCGGCCGTGCCCTCGGCGTTGAACGCCTTGATGAAACGTTCCGCCCAGTATTCCGTCTCGTCGAGGATGCGGTCCAGATATTTGTCGGGCAGAGCGAGGATCTTGTCGCAGAAGGGCAGATTCGCTTTCTTGTAATCGCCCGACTTGCGGCTCATGCCCTTGCCGTCGCAGTACGCGACGATCTCGTTCCACAGGTCGGCGGGGATGCCGCGGTCCGCTTCCTTGACGTAGGAATCGCCCTCGATCACCGCGTTGCCTGTGTCCGGCTCCATCTTGATGCCGAAGATCACGTTCTGGAACAGCGTCGCCACGTTGCCCTTGACGATGCCGTATTTGCGGAAGCGGGCGCACTTTTCGATGTCGGTGCCGGAGATGCCGTGCTGAGCGATACTGACGCCGTAAGGCCGCAGCGCCGCGGCGATCTCCTGCGTGCGCTCGAGGTTGATGCCTTCGTCCTGCCCCATCGTCTTGTCGTAGGTGCCGTGCTTGCTGCCGTTGGAGATGGCGATCAGGTCGGGGAAGATGCCCCACGAGTTGAGCCCGCCGATGAAATACAAAGCTTCTTCCACCGTGGAGAATTCGCCCGGTCCCTTGATCTCGCCCACCTCGGCCTCGAGCCCGAAGTACGGCGGCACGTGCATGGCCACGTCGCGCGTGGCGCAGAGATTGTTCCAGTCGTCGAGATGCGAGGCGTCGATCGCCACCGACGTCCAGCCCTTGGCGACGATCTCGCCCATCTGCGCGACCGCCCTCATCACGTCCTCTTTGCCCTTGATGCCGTAATGATCGACGTGCATGGCGAAGACCGCGCCGTGCCCCAGCTCCTGGGAATACTGTACGGTAAAGTCGACGAGATTGCCGAAATTGGCGCCGCAGTAATTGGTCTCCGACTTGGCGATCTCGATCAGCACGGCGGCGCTGTGTTTCTTGGCGGCGCGCAGCACGCCCTTGGCCGTGAGCGGATGACGGGCGTTCGCCGCCAGCACGATCGCCTCGTTCTCCTTCATGGCGGCGAAAATATCGCGGCCGCTGAACAGCCCCACGTCTTCGCCTTCCCAGCGGTTCCTCACGTTCAAGGGGCGACGGTCGAGCGCTTTGCGGTAAAGTTTGTCGTTGACGTTCATGATCGTTCATACTCCTTTTCTAAAATAGGATTTTTGAGGAGAAATTTGTCGTTTCCGCAAAAACTTTCAGCTCAATTATAGACTCTGAACGCCATAAGTTCAAACGCCGCGGCGCTTTTAGAGCGTTATTTCCGGACGAAACACAACCGCTTCAAGGACGTTTTCGGGATTTCATCGATCGGGGTCTTGCAATTTTTTTTGAGGCATGCTATTATTCCCTTGCTTTGCGAAAGACGCCGAGCACAATTCGACATGCGGCTTTGGGATATCGTCCAACGGCAGGACATCTGACTCTGGATCAGAGAATTGGGGTTCGAATCCCTGTATCCCAGCCATTTTTATGCGCTCTCTTCGTCCAGTGGCCCAGGACATCGGGTTCTCAGCCCGGTAACAGGGGTTCGAATCCCCTAGAGAGTGCCATTTTTTTATTCGGAATTTCGCGCTTCTTTTCGAGACGCCGCCACGAGATAAAAACGAAGCGCTTCACCTTCTCAAGGGCGAAGCGCTTCGTTTTCTTATTCAAAGACCTCGCCGAAATTTCCGCTGCGACGCACGAACGCGGGCCCTGTTCTCAAATTTCAAAATCGAGGGTATAATCTTGCGAAGGGTTTTCATGCTCTGAACAAAAAATGAATCTTCCTTAGCTATCCAACCCAACATTACTTTTCAGGAGGGATTTCTCAATGCCAGTATCGAAAGAAGTCGTCCGGGAGCAGCTTCGCAAAATCGGTCCCTATCACAAGTGGTTTACCGGAAAAGAGCGGCGCGCCCTGCCCAAGATCATCGACGAAGGCGAAGTGATCGAATTCCTGACCAGCGGCTACGACGGCAAAAAGAATACCGTGCTCGTCGTGGCGACCAACCGCCGCTTCATGGTGCTCGACTCGGGCATCGTCTACGGCAGCGACGACCGCATTTTCCCCTACGGCAAGATCAACTCCATCCGCGGCGAGCGCGGCATTTTCTTCGGCAAACTCCGCATCAGCACCGCCGGCGTCTCCGGCGACGACGTGGTGATCTCCTGGGTGCGCAAGACCGACATCGCCCGCATGATCTCCACCGTGTCCAAAAACATCGCTCTGGCCAAAGGCGAGTAGTTTTTTCAAAAAATAGCTCAATCACAAATTCTGTGTGATGCAGAATTGCGTTCCAGTTTTTTTGCTGATGTCGAAAATCTTTCGGAACGGGGCATTCAGCATCCGAACAGCCACCCCTTCCCTGCCGCCTGGGCGTTTTGATCTTGTTTAACATAGTTGGCTGGGCGCTGAAGAGCAGCCGCGGCTGCTGCTTCCGGTCGCAGACGCAGGCAAACATGAACGGTTTCGAGTATCAGGCCGACCAGTTCGCATGGCCTGTTCTGATGCCCGAGTGGGTAAGCGGCGAGGTCGAATGGGGAACAACGCCTTGCCGCGCTGTATCCGGAGTTTTCCGAACACGAGGGAGGCGTTTTTATTATGAAAAAACTGAGATTCATAAGTGCTGTATTACTGGCGGTGCTGTTCGGGACATGCGCGTACGCCGAGCTGCAGCTCTCGGTCCAAGGGCCTCGCGGCACATTCCGATACTATGCGAGAGCGGAGGAGGAAGGCCGCACGACGTACTGGGCCCATGCCGTGCAGGTCGCTGAATCTGCGACTGAAAACGGCGTCACCGTTTACCGCGATCCGGACAAAAGGCCTCTGGGAGAGGCCCGGACCGTGGACGGAACGATCGTCTTCTGCGATGCCGCTGGAAAGGAACTTGCGAAGCTCGTCCGGCAGGAAACAAAGGATGTGTACTATTCCGGCGGCAAGGAGATCGGCCAAGCCTATAGGCGTGACGGAAGATTCGTCTTTACCGACGCAGGGGGCAGAGAGATCGGCCAGGCCGGGGAAAGTGACCCGCACATCCGCGCGATCCCCGTCGAGGTGATCGTCCTCGCCGGGGCCGGGGTCACGGCCTCGAGAGATTCGGATATCTGCCTTCCGGTGATCACGGAAGTCGCGGAGGAAGGGGCGGCGCGTACCGCCGGACTGCAGAAATATGACATCATCATCGGTTATCAGGGCGACAAGTGGACCACGTTCAGCTTCATGGGCTATGATCCCGGGGAGTCAGCCAGCCGTGTTACCCCGATCATAGACGGGGCCTCAGAACGCGGAGATCTTGTCATGATCGTCTACCGCCCCGGTCTGCGTGAGGGAATGAGTGAAAATGAGATCGCCCAACTGCGTGAGAAACTGAGGGAAACTAGGGCAGCCCATAAGATAGCCCAAACGGATGACGCCTTTCTTGAGAAAGAATCGGCTCATGGGATGATCTTCGCGAGCGCGCCGATGCCCGAGGGGAAGAAGGGCTTCAGCTGGACGCCGAAAAAAACTGCTGATGGCAGCATGCTCTCCAATAAGGGGACGTACTTGTATTATACGCAGATCGTGAAGATCTACAGTGAATGGCTTGCCTCGGGCAACTCAGGACCGGCGGTCCGCGTTCCCTCATGTCTGCCTCGCGTTACGGATGTTGCTCCGGAGGGGCAGGCTCTGGCCGCTGGCATGCAGGTCGGCGACTTCCTGATCGGTCTGCTCGGAGAGAAAAAGTCATTCTTCGAACATGCGGGGATTTTTTCCGGAAGCACTTATACGAGCGTAGCGCATGAACTTGACGTGAACGAAAATGACACGAACGCTCCCCTTGTTGTCTACCGTCCCGCCAGCGGCGAGAAAAATACCGCGAAGGGGCAGATCCTGAAGCTTTCACCGATGAAGAAGGGCAGAAAAGGGTTTTACTTTGATGTCAGCGATGAGTGTCAGTTCTATAGCCGTGAGGAGTCGTCCGTTTACGTCGCGCAGATCCAGGCGCTCTATGAAAAATGGGTCGCGGAGGGCAACAACGTCTTCGTGCACGGACCGGCGGCTCTGACGCGGTTCACGTATGTCCCTAAGAACAGCGCGGCCTATGCCGCCGGACTTCGCGAGGACGACTTTCTGATCGGATACATGGGGGAAGCAGCGACGGCGATCGAATATGCAAAACTGAGTTCAAGCTCGGACAGCAGGAAAAAAGTCAGGGCTCTGATCGAATCCATGAGCAGCAAACCCGACGCGGTAATGATCGTGTATCGTCCTGCCTCTGATGAGACGGGCGAGGCCCGCGGAAAGATCATCAGGCTCGATCCGATGTCGGCAGGCGATAAGGGGGTTAAATACGCGACCGTTTCCGAGTGCACGTTCTACGCTCACAGTCAGGGGGCTGTCTATGCTCAGCAGATCCAGGCGCTCTATGAAAAATGGCTCGCGGAAAACAACGGCGGCCCGGCAGTACGAAATGAAGTCCCTAAGTCCCGTCCGAAGGGCTCTGCTTCTCTGACTGTGATCTGGAATATCGACAAGGAAGGCACCGCCTACGCGGCCGGACTGCGTCGGGATGATTTTCTGATCGGGTACGAGGGTGAGCCGGTGACCGCGCTCGGGTACGCAAAACTGTCCGGCGCGGAACCTCAGAAAAAAGTCAAGGCATGGAACGAATCTATGCGTGACAAGCCGGACACTGTCATGATCGTTTACCGCCCCGAACCGGGCGAAAAGGGCGAAGCAAAAGGAAAGATCATCAGGCTTGATCCAATGCCGGCAGGCGATAAGGGGTTCAAGTACCGTACCGGTTCCTCGTCTACGTTCTACTCACGTGACCAGGGGGCCGCTTATGCTGCTGACATTCAGGCGCTCTACGATGCCTGGAAGTCCAAATAGAACGCGGGCCTAACCGTCTTCTGTAAAGCGGCCGAAGGTCTGATATGCTGACGGTCACCGGGTCTTTCGTGGCAGCTGACCGCGGCCGTAGATGTTTTGACGCGCATCGTCGCCCCGCATTCTGGGCGGACAGGCTCTTCAGGAGAGATATCAAGCGCACCGTGACAGCAAAATACGGTTTTACCAGAGACGGCGTTATGCACAGTAGCTGCTGTGTTATGAAAGCCATACAGACAGCAAGTATTTTTCAGAAAACCGGCTGTTCCCTCTGAAATGAGGTGTCTGTCAACCTTGGAGCGTCTATGCTGCATAGCAAGGATCTCCTTATGCGCGTGATATGGCATCCGGCAGGATGATACTTAAACATAGGAAATATCCTTAACTATTCAGCTGAAAGGTGCCGTATGTCGCTGCAACTGATAACTGGCGATCGCACAGAAAAAAAATAATTGCCCCCAAAACAGGAGACCGTCTCAAAAGCCAATTGAGGCGGTCTCTTTGCTATTCCTCGATGGACTCTATCCAGCACTAATACTATTTCTCAATTAAAATGCCGAATGCAGAGGCGCTGCGGAGGAGATTCACAAAGCGAGCTGCGCAGACCGCGCAGCGATCGAGGGAGTCCTGAGCGACTGAACTCCTCCGCAGCCCCCGGGAAATTATGTTAATACTTTCTATCAAGAATTAGTATAAAGCACTGCGTATGAGTGGAGCGAAGTGATGCCATTTATCTTTCAAAGGCAGTGCTGTAATTTTGAGACAGCTTCTTTTGTGTCCGCTCATCCCCGCTTCAATGTCGGCCGTACCGGGCTTTCAGCAGCGGCTTGATGCCGCCGGCTTCGAGGATCGTCAAAGCGTAATCGCCGACGGGCTCGCAGGGCAGCTCTTCGCCGCTGCTCTCGTTTTTCAGGAGCGCGCGGGACAGGTCGAGCGCAAGCAGGTCGCCGTCCCTGACTTTTTTCGAAACTCCGGGGCAGGCCACGAGCGGGATGCCGAGGTTGACGCCGTTGCGGAAGAAGATGCGCGCGAAGGACTCGGCAACGACGGCGCCGACGCCCACGGCCTTGAGGGTGACGGCGGCATGCTCGCGCGAGGAGCCGCAGCCGAAGTTCGTGCCGGCAACGATCAGGCCGCCGGGCCGGAAGCTGGCCGCAAAATCGGGATCGACGCCGGCCATGGCGTGGCGCTTCACGTCGTCGGGATTGGTTTCCGAAAGGAAGCGCCCGGGATAGATCTGATCGGTGTCGATGTTGCTGCCGAAGACGCGGGCGCGGCCGGAAATGATTTTGTCCATGGGATGCCTCCTGATCACAGGAATTCGGCGGGATCGACGATCTCGCCGGCGACCGCCGCAGCCGCTACGGCGGCGGGAGAGCCGAGGTAGATGCGCGCCTCGGCGCTGCCCATGCGGCCGGGAAAGTTGCGACTGGAAGAGCTGATACAGTTTTCGCCGCCCGCGAGCATGCCCTCGTGCGTGCCGAGGCAGGCGGCGCAGCCGGGCGTGACGAAGGTGGCGCCCGCTTCGACGAGCGTCTCCATGACGCCGCTCCTGACGGCTTCAAGCAGCACCTGGCGGCTGGCCGGCACGACGACGAAGCGCGTGCCGCGCGGCACTTTCCGCCCCTCGACGATGCGCGCGGCGATCTGCAGGTCTTCGAAGCGCCCGCCCGTGCAGGTGCCGAGAAAAGCCTGCTGGATCTTCACGCCGGCGCAGTGCGAAACAGGATGCACGTTGTCGACGCTGTCCGGCTCGGCGATCTGCGGTTCGAGCGCGCCGACGTCAAAACGGTGCGCGGCGGAATAACGGTAATCGGGATCGGTCTCGTACACCGTGTAGTCGTCGATGCCGAGCCGCCTCATGTGCGCGAAGGTGACTTCGTCCGGCTGAATCCACGCCGTCTTGGCGCCGATCTCGGTGGTCATGTTGCACAGCGTCAGCCGTTCCGACAGCGGCATGTTCGCGACCGCTTCGCCGCAGAACTCGATCACCTTATAGACGCCGTAATCCGCTCCCAGCGCGCCGATGACGCGCAGGATCGCGTCTTTGGCGAACACGCCGGGACGCGGCGAACCGTCGAGAATAATCTTTACGACTTCGGGCACGCGGAACCACAGCTGTCCGGAGATCAGGATCGCGGCCATGTCGGTGGCGCCGACGCCGGTGCCGAACGCCCCCAGCGCGCCGTGAGTGGTGGTGTGCGAGTCGGTGATCACCATCAGGCGGCCGGGGCGCGAAAAGCCTTTGTCCACGCAGATCTGGTGGCAGACGCCCTCGTTCACGTCCATGAGATTGGCGATGTTCTGCGCCTCGCAGAACTCGCGGAACTGTTTCTGATTGTCGGCCTGCTGGATCGACGAGGCCGGCGCGTAATGATCGAGGAACATCACCACGTTCTGCGGCGAATGGACTGTGACGCCGCCGATCTCGAAAAACGAGCGCACGGTCTGCAGGTACAGGTCGTTGATCCCGGCTACGTCAACGGCGCAGTTGACGATCTCGCCCGCCGAAACGGACGCGCGTCCGGCGTGGGCGGCGAGGATTTTTTCCGTAGCATGCATCTTGCCATCTCCCCCTTCGATCGATGTTTCCGCCAACGCAGGGTCGTTCCCGTCAAAAGGATCGCCCCGCGCAAAATTATTTCACGCTTTTGATGCTGTCGATCTGAGTCTCGTCGCGGTACATGACCTTCGCCACCTCGCGGGTCCCGCGCGCGGGGCGGCAGGGCGCGCCGGTCAGTTTCTCGGCTGCGGCTTTGAGGTCGTGAATGTCCGCGATTTTGACGCCCGCTTCGGCCAGACGATCGCGCAAGTCCGCGCGGCCCGGGTTGACGGCCGCGCCTTTCTGCGTGACGAGCACGTCGACCGTGCGGCCGGGAGTGGAGATCGTGGTGACGCGGTCGGTGACGATGGGCAACCGGGCGCGGATCAGCGGCGCGACGACGATGCACAGTTTCGCCCCGGCGGCGACGTCGCTGTGTCCGCCGCTGCCGCCCATGATGGAGCCGTTGGAATCGGTGTGCACGTTGACGTTGAAGTCGGTATCGATCTCCGTCGCGCCGAGGATGGCCGCGTCGAGGCTGTCGACGCAGCAGGACTTGGACGTCGGCGAGGCGTAGCGCGTCGCCGAGATCTCCACGTGACGCGGGTTGTCGCGGATCGAGGCCACCGCGCCGAGGTCGAAACACTGTACGTCCATGATGGAGCGGAAGCAGCCGGCGTTCAGCATGTCGACGATGGCGCCGGTAACGCCGCCGAGGGCGAAACTGCCCTGGATCTTTTCGGCCAGCATGACGTCCTTGAGGAACGTGGCCGCGGCCAACGACGCGCCGCCCGCGCCGGTCTGGAACGAGAAGCCGTCTTTGAGCAGGCCGGAAGCGCGGATCACGTCGACGGTAGTGCGCGCCATGGCGAGAGCGACGGGGTCGCGGGTGAGGCGCGTGGTGCCGGAAACGATGCCCTGCGGATCGCCGATGCTGTCCACGGAGACGACGCCGTCGACCCACTGTTCCTGGATCAGCGCGTCCTCGAGCGGGTACGGGACAAGGTTGTCGGTGACGACGATCGTATGCCGGGCGCAGCGCGCGTCGGCTTCGGCGTAGCCGAGGGAGCCGCAGGCGCTTTTGCCACGTTTGCCCGTGGCGTTGCCCATGGGATCGGCCGCGGGCGCGGCCACGAACGCCACGTCGATCGGCGTGACGCCGTTTTCGATGGCGCTCGGGCGGCCGCCGTGCGATCGGAAGACGACCGGCTCCTTCATGCCGCCCTCGGAGATGAAGCGACCGACCTTCGCGCCCATGTAATTGGTTTCGATGCGGCCGACGAGACCGCTTTTGACGTGATCGATAATGGGGCTCTGCACGTCGAACACAGAGCTGCTGTTGAGCGTCAGATCGCGGTAGCCCATGGCGGCCAGCTCGGCCAGTACCATGTTCATCACGCCGTCACCGTTGCGCAGGTGATGGTGGAACGAGATCCTCATGCCGTTTTTCAGCCCGGAACGGAGAATGGCGTCTTTCAGCGTGGCGATGACTTTGCCGTCTTTCATTTTTCGCGTCCTCCTCCGGCGATGGCCTCGGCCATGGCGATGGTCTGTTCGGCGCGCGCGACGATCGGCCTGTCGATCATCTTGCCGTACAGCGAGATCGCGCCGCGCCCCTGTTCCTTGGCTTGGCGGATCGCCGCCAGCACCTCGCGGGCGTAGTCGATCTCCTTCTGCGTCGGGCTGAACGCCTCGTTGACGGCGCGCACGTGGCGCGGCGAGATCACGGCTTTGCCGCTGAATCCCAGGCTGCGCGCGAACCGCGCGTCCTTAACGATCCCTTCGTCGTCGTTGACGTCGGTGAACGGCGTGTCGTAGACGTCGATCCCGGCGGCGCGGGCGGCCGAAACCATGCGGCTGCGCGCGTAGAAGATCTCCGCGCCTTCCTTGGTGCGGGGACAGCGCAGGTCGGCGGTCAGGTCTTCGGCGCCGAGGAAGATCGCCGCCACGCGCGGCGAAGCCGAAGCGACGGCGTAGGCGTTTTCCAGCCCGCGCGCCGTCTCGATCAGCGGGATCAGCTTCACGGTCCCGGCAGGAAGGCCGTGTTTTTTCTCCACTTCGGCCATGTAGGCGTCGAGCGTCGCCACGTCTTCCGCGCCGCCGACCTTGGCAGGCATGATCAAATCGGGGCGCAGCGGCACGATCTCGTCGAGGTCCGCCTGCCAATACGGCGTGTCGAGCGAGTTGATGCGCACGGTCAGTTCGACGCTCTCGAAGCCGAGCGCCTTGACGGCGTTGCGCACGAGGATGCGGGCGGCGTCCTTCTGATCCGGCGCGACCGCATCCTCGAGGTCGAGGATGACGTTGTCGGCGCCGAGCGCGTCGCCGTTGACGATAATGTTGGGCGTGTTGCCCGGCAGGAACAGCATGGAACGGCGCATTTACTTTTCCTCCTCTGCCGCCGCGCGTTTGATCGCGGTCTCCACTCGGGCGCGGATCGTACAGTCCAGCGCGCCGCGGTCGACGACGCGCAGCGACGCGTTTTCCACCGCAAATCCCTTCAGCACCTCGCGCACGGTCTTCTCGATCAAAGCGCCGAACTGCGCCGTCACGACCGACTCCAGCTCGACGGTCACGCCGCGCCCCGGTTCGATTTCCACGAGAACGTCGCTCGACTCCAGCGTGCCGGCGACGGATTTTCTCCTGATCTCCAAACGGCATCCCTCCCTGTCAAAAAAAAGAAATCGCCCTTCTTCAGCGCCGATAGATCATCCAGATCATTTTTATTCTAGCACGGGCGTTCCGTCTGTAAACGATGTTTTTCGTCAGCATTTGAGAAATAAAAATACGGCATTTCCGAAGAGTTTCGTGTATAATAGAAAAAATTGCAACGTTTTGTTTACAACAGTATATGCTCCACATTCAAAAGGAGGAGTTATCAATGGCAGAGAAGACAATTTACGAAATCGCGCTGGAACGCCACAAGGAGACCGTGGGCAAGTTCGCCATGGTCAGCAAGATGCCCGTCACCAACATGCAGGAACTGGCCGTCGCCTACACGCCCGGCGTCGCCGAACCGTGCCGCGTCATCAACAAAAATCCCGACGACGTCTACACTTACACATCCAAGAGCAATGTCGTGGCCGTCATCAGCGACGGCAGCGCCGTGCTCGGACTGGGCAACATCGGCGCCAAGGCCGCCATCCCCGTGATGGAGGGCAAGTGCTGTCTCTTCAAGAACTTCGCCGGCATCGACGCGATCCCCATCTGCATCGAGACGCAGGACACCGAGGAGATCATCGGCATCGTCAAGAACATCACCGCCACGCTCGGCGGCATCAACCTCGAGGACATCGCCGCGCCGCGCTGCTTCGAGATCGAGGACCGCCTCAAGGCCATCTGCGATATTCCCGTCTTCCACGACGACCAGCACGGCACTGCCGTGATCCTGCTCAGCGCCGTGATCAACGCGCTCAAAGTCGTGGGCAAGAAGATCGGCGACGTGAAGATCGTCCTCAACGGCGCCGGAGCGGCCGGCACGGCTATCAGCAAGATGCTGATGCTGGCCGGAGCGAAGAACATCATCGCCCTCGACAGCAAGGGCGCGCTCTCCGACGACATGGACCTCGCCCCCGCCAAGCTCGCGCTCGCCAAGATCACCAATCCGAATCACGAAAAAGGCCGGCTGGCCGATGTCATCAAAGGAGCCGACATTTTCCTCGGCACCTCCGTCGGCGGCGCGCTCAAGCCCGAAATGGTCAAGACCATGGCGCCCAAGGCGATCATCTTCGCCATGGCCAACCCCGTGCCGGAAATCTTCCCCGACGAAGCCAAGGCCGCCGGCGCGATGGTCGTCGGCACCGGGCGCTCGGACTTTCCCAACCAAGTCAACAACTGCCTCGGCTTCCCCGGCATCTTCCGCGGCGCGCTCGACTGCCGCGCCACGCAGATCAACGACGAGATGCAGCTGGCCGCCGCTTATGCGCTGGCCTCGCTGATCCCCGACGCCGAGCTGACGCCCGACCATATCATCGCCGACTCGTTCGACAAGCGCGTCGTTCCCGCAGTGGCGAAAGCCGTGGCCGACGCTGCCCGCAAGACCGGCGTGGCGCGACTGTAAAAACTTTTCCATCCCCTATGGCTGTACCGGCGCGGCGTCGTTCAAGCCGAGCGGACGCCGCGCCGCAAAAAATTTTCCGTTCGAGGAGGAATTCCACAAATGTCTGAAGAAAACAAAAGCCTCAGGCTGTTCAACATGCCATGGCAGATCTTCGCCGTTTTTGCGGCCATCGTTCTTACGGCGACCTACATGGGAGTTCTGCCCAAAGGCATGATCGGCGCCTTTCCGTTCATGATCGTCGCCGGCGCCGTTCTCAACGAGATCGGCAACCGCTGTCCGATCGTCAACACCTATCTCGGCGGCGGAGCCATCGTCATCATTTTCGGCATGGCGCTACTTTGTTACTATCATCTCATTCCCGACGCAACCGTCAAAATCGTCACGAACTTCATGAAGGGCGAGGGCTTCCTCGACTTCTACATCGCCGCGCTGATCTGCGGCTCGATCCTCGGCATGAACCGCGACCTGCTGATCCGCGCCGCAATCCGCTATCTGCCCGCCATCATCGGCGGCGTCGTCGTGGCGCTTGCTCTTGCCGGCCTCGTCGGCGAGCTCACCGGTTACGGCGCCAAGCAGGCCATCCTTTACATCGCCGTGCCCATCATGGGCGGCGGCATGGGCGCCGGTGCCGTGCCGCTGTCGAAGATCTTCGGCGAAACGCTGGCGCAGAAACCCGAGGACATCATCAACATCATGATCCCGGCGGTCGCCCTCGGCAACGCCATGGCGATCGTCGCCGGCGGGCTGCTCAGCAAGCTCGGCAAGTCGTTCCCCCGCTTCACCGGCAACGGCGATCTGCTCATCACCAAGGGTGCCGATGACGCCATTCAAACCGACGAAGAATTCCTCAAAAAACGCGATGCCATCAGCCTGACAGTCATGGGCGTCGGCCTGCTGCTGGCGACGGCATTCTTCGCCTGGGGACGCATTATCGCCTTCTTCATTCCCAAGATCCACAGCTACGCCTGGATGATCATCTCCGTCGCCGTCGTCAAGGCGCTGGGGATTCTTCCCCAGTACTACGAGATCTGCTGCTACCAGTGGTTCCAGTTCATCATGAAGAATCTGACCGCCACGCTCCTTGTCGGCATCGGCGTGGCCTACACCGATCTCGGCCAGATCGTTTCCGCCTTCTCCGGCCAGTATTTGCTGCTTGTCGGCGTGACGGTGTTCGGCGCCATCATCGGTTCAGGCATCGTCGGGCGCCTCGTCGGCTTTTATCCCATCGAGTCGGCCATCACCGCCGGACTCTGCATGGCCAACATGGGCGGCACGGGCGACGTAGCCGTTCTTTCCGCAGCTCACCGCATGGAACTGATGCCCTTCGCGCAAATCTCCTCCCGTATCGGCGGCGCCTTCATGCTGATCCTCGCCAGCATGCTGCTGCAGATCATTTAATACTGATTCTTGATAGGAAGTACGAGCATAGTTTTCGGGGGCTGCAGGGGAGTTCAGTCGCTCAGGACTACCTCGACTGCTGCGCAGCTCGCTTTATGAATCTCCCCCGCAGCACCCTTGCGTGCGGCCTTTTAAGAAATAGTATAAACCATACCACCGACAGTCAGAACGTTCAAGGCCGGACGAATGCTTCGCATTCGTCCGGCCTTGAATTTGTAGTGTCTCATACTATTTTTAATTAATACTTTTTATCAAGAATTAGTATTAAAGATACAAATATTTTTTACTGATCCAACAGATATTTCTGCAGCTCTTCGCCCTTCAGATTTGCGCCAATGCCGACGGCCAACTTGAGGCGCGCTTGCAAGGGCGAAAGGAATCCACCGTTCATGACGCCGAATTCCTTCAGCTTCAGGAAGGCCCCCTCAAAGGAAGAATCCTCCATCACGCAGCCCCGCAGGCAGCGCGACACGACCACCACGGGAACGCCGTCGCGCACAAGGGCCTTCAGGTAAGGGACCCAGGCGGGATAGACATGACCGCCGCCGAAGCCGGCGATGACAAGGCCGTCGAGTGGATTGCCCTCGTCGCCGGTGAGCAGCTGCAGAAAGCGTTCCCCCGCGCCCAGCGAGGCGTAGAGCAGCTCCACGTTGCGGGCCGGCGTAAACGGCGCGTCAAAAATTTTGCTGCGCTTAGGGGCCTGCCAAAGATGGACTTTGCCGGCAACGATGGCGCCGATGGCGCCGCGGAAATTGCCCGCGAAACCAAGACGACCGTAATCGGCATATTCAACGATATCAGAGGCCGCAAAAAGCTGCCCGCCGGCGCAGACCAGCACGCCCTGTCCCCACGCTTCGCGCGAAAGGGCGGTGAGCAGCGCCTCGTTCAGCACGGTCAGCGCGTCGCTGCCCGGAACGCCCGCCGGCGCATGAGTCGCGGCAAATATCAGCGGCTGCGGATACACCCAGAGCAGATCGGCCAGGTAGGCCATCTCCTCCACGGCATCGGAGCCGCAGAAAACGACGACGGCGTGAGCACCCGCTTCGACCTGCTGGCTCAACAGTTCGACGAGGTCGGCCGTCATGCGCACCGAATAATGGCTGCTGGGCTGATGGCTCCAGTCCACCAGGCGCACCGATCCCGCCAGCTCGGGCGAAATCCACGACTGGATCGTCTCCGCCGAAACCGACTGCTGCGAGGTGACGATGCCGTCGGCCAATCCCATGGAGATTTCGCCGCCGGCGATGACAAGTGAAACATTCTGATCTGCCATTCTCAATACCCCAATTCTTCGCCTACGAGAACCACGTAGGACTTCTTGCCGTCTGGCATGGTCGGCGCCTGCTCCATGATCAGCACAGCCCGGCAGATACTGTCGGGAGCAACGCTGCGGCCGGAGCTTGAAAGTCTTTGCGCGTTGGGCGGCGCTACGCGGTCGCGCACGCGCGCGAGAGCGCTTTCCACGTCGGGACAGACCTTGTTCATGCCGACGACGTAGATCCGGTCGCCGCGGCTCCAGCACATGGCCGCCACGCGGTTGCCCGAACCGTCGATATTGACGAGCACGCCGTCTTTGGTGATGGCGTTGGAACTGACGAGGAACACGTCGCACTGCGCTTCTTCAAAACGCGCCTCCAGCTTTTCCGCCGCCGTCGCCTTGGGATCCCAATGCTGCACCACCTTGTGCCCACGTTCCTGCAACGCTTCGACGGCGCCGATCTCGCGGATCGTCACGGAACCGGGAATCCCTACGCTGGCACCGGCGGGGATCAGCTCAAGGACTTTTTCCAGAGCTTCCGCCGCGGTCGCCGCATAAAAAGGCACGTGCCCCCGCCGGCTCAAATGTTTCGCCATACTCGCCGCAAGGTTGCGATAGTTGTCTTGAGCAGCCTTGCTCATCGCCGTTTCAGTTTTCATTTTCTCCTCCAATTCGGGCTCAACGGAACAATGATTCCGTCCCGGCCCAGAGCACAGATGCGTCTATTTTCCCACATCAAGACACGAAACAAAAAAAGATTAAAAACAGAAACTACGCTTATTTTATCATATGAGTCCCCGCAGAAAAAGAGAATTCTTGCCCGCCGGAATGCAAAAATCGAATCTCGCCTCCCGGCAACCGTCAAAATCATCTCAGACAAAGCCGCATTATGAAGGAAACGGGAAGAGCGAACGCATCTTTTTTCGGAGGCGTCATGGGTCAAGCAAAACATCTTGACACCCTCGTTACGATCGCTTATAATGCTCGCGTCGCGAAAGGAGTGGGAACGCAGTGAGCGAAAACGAAGTGCTGGAACGGCGCATTCAGCTTTCGCGGCTGTACGATCTCTACGGGCCGCTCCTCACGGAACGGCAGCGCCGCGTCTACGAAATGCACGAGCTCGACGATCTCTCGCTCTCGGAGATCGCCGACGAGCTGGGGATCAGCCGTCAGGGCGTTTCCGACCAGCTGCAGCGGGCGCGCGACCGCCTCGACGAGATCGAAACGCTGCTCGGCCACGCCGAAAGCTTTCGCCGCATCGAAGCCGAAGCCCGCGCCATCCGCGACGGCGAAAACCCTCAACAGCACGCCGCGGCCATCGTCGAAGCGTGCGCCGGAAGGACAATGAATCATGTTTGACTCGCTCAAAGAGAGACTGGAAAGCATTTTCAGCGGCCTGCGCGGCCGCGGCAAGCTGACGGAAGAAGACGTTCAGCAGGCCCTGCGCGAAATTCGCCGCGCCCTTCTCGAAGCCGACGTCAACTACAAAGTCGTCAAGGACCTGGTCGAAAAGATCCGCGTCCGCGCCGTCGGCGCCGACGTGCTCGAGTCGATCATGCCCGCCCGGCAAGTCTCCGCCGTCGTCTACGAAGAGATCGCCCGCATCATGGGCGAAGGCAGCCGCGGCATCGACATCTCGCCCCAGCCGCCGACGCTGGTGATGATGGTCGGCCTGCAGGGCGGCGGCAAAACGACGAGCAGCGCCAAGCTCGCCAAAAAGCTGAGCAAGAGCCACAAGCCCATGCTCGTTGCCTGCGACCTGCGCCGCCCCGCCGCGGTGGATCAGCTGCGCGTGCTGGCCGGTCAGGCCGGCGTCGCCTTCTTCGGCCCCGAAGCCAGCGAGACCGACGTCGTCGCGCTCTCCCAACGCGCTCTCGCCTACGCCGCTTCGCATCTGATCGACGTGCTCGTCTTCGACACGGCCGGACGCCTCGCCGTCGACGAGGAGATGATGGCCGAGCTCGACCGCATGAAAGCGGCGCTCGATCCTCACGAGATCCTTCTGGTCGTCGACGCCATGTCGGGACAGGAAGCCCTGAACGTGGCCGAAGCGTTCAACAACCGCCTCGGCGTCACTGGCGTCGTGCTCAGCAAGCTCGACGGCGACGCCCGCGGCGGAGCGGCCCTGGCCGTGCTGGCCGCCACCGGCGTGCCGGTCAAGTTCGCCGGCGTCGGCGAAGGGCTCGACGCCATCGAGCAGTTCGACCCCCGCCGCATGGCCGAGCGCATCATGGGCATGGGCGACATGGCCGGTCTGGTCGAAAAGATCAAGGAAACCGCGACCGAAACCGACATCCGGCAGATGGCGCAGAGCTTCAAAAAGCAGCGCTTCACGATGGACGACCTGCTCGCGCAGTTCGCCCAGGTCGAAAAGATGGGCCCGCTCGACAAGGTGATGGAGATGCTGCCCGGCGCGGTCGCCAGCAAGATGAAGGACTTGCCGCCGGAAGCGCTCGACGACAAGCGCTTGCTGCGCATGAAAGCCATCATCCAGTCGATGACGAAGGCCGAGCGCCGCGATCCCGCGATCATCAAGGGCAGCCGCCGGCGCCGCATCGCCGAAGGATCGGGCACCACGGTGCAGATGGTCAACCAGCTGCTGAAGCAGTTCGAGCAGATGAGCGAGCTGTGGAAGCGCTTCGGCAAGATGGGCAAAAAAAGAAGCCTCCTTGGAGGCCTGGGCGGCATGTTCCGCCGCTGAAAAACCGCAGAAAATCCCCACGGGGATTTTTTATAAACGACAATTTGTTTCAGGAGGTGTTGCAGAAATGGCAGTAAGAATTCGTCTTTCACGTCACGGCCGCAAAAAGGTCCCCTTCTATCGTCTCGTGGTGGCCGACTCCCACAGCCCCCGCGACGGCCGCTTCATCGAGGAGCTCGGCACGTACGATCCCATGAAGGATCCCGCCGAGATCAAGATCAACGAGGAGTCCGCCGTGAAGTGGCTCCGCAACGGCGCTCTTCCGTCCGACACGGCCCGCGCGCTTCTCAAGAAAGCCGGCGTCTGGGCCAAGTTCTCCGAGAAAGCCGAGTGATGCCGATGGATTACCAGGCTCTCGTCAAAACCATCGCCGTCTCGCTCGTGACCAAGCCCGAAGCGGTTGAAGTCACTTCCGAAAAGGATGCCGAAGGCGTTCTCCGCGTGCTGATCCACGTCGCCGAGGAAGACACCGGCCGCGTCATCGGCCGCCGCGGCGCCACCATCAACGCCATCCGTCAGATCGTCCGCGTCTCCTCCGTCAAGGGCGGAGACAGCGTCGAAGTCGACGTCGCCGAGACCGGCGACAGGAACGCCGACGCCGAATAACGATGCCCGGCGCCGTCAGAATCGTCGTCGGTCAGGTCCAGGGCACTCACGGCCTTCGCGGCGAGATCAAGATCCACCCGCTCACCGATTTTCCCGAACGTTTTTTCGAAATGGAGAGTCTCAGCTTCTACCGCGACGGAAAGCACGCGGGAAGCTATCGCGTGACAGGCATGCGCGACGCGCTGACGCGCGGCTGCTTTCTGGCCGCGCTGGAAGGCGTCGAAACCATCGAGCAGGCCGAACTTCTGCGCGGCTGCTCCGTGGAGATCGCCCCGGACGAGCGCGTGCCGCTGGCGCCAGGCGAGTTCTGGATCAGCGACCTGATCGGCCTTGACGCGTACGACGACCGGGGGCGTAAGCTCGGCGTCGTCAAAGACATCGTCGACAGCGGCGCTTCTCAGCTCGTCGTCGTCAGGGACGAAGGCGGCAAGGACCACCTGATCCCCGCCGCGCCGGAGTTCCTCCGCGACGCCGATCTGGACGCGCGCCGCGTCACGTTGCGTCTGATCGAAGGATTGTGGGAGCTGTGAAAGTCACCGTCGTCACCGCGTTTCCCGACTTTCTCGACAGCTTCGCGCGCACCAGCATCGTCGGCCGCGCCGTGGAAAAAGGGCTGATCGACGTGGAGGTCGTGAACCTGCGCGACTTTGCGCAGGGCAATTACCGCCAGATCGACGATTACAGCTTCGGCGGCAAAGGCGGCATGACCCTCATGCCCGAAGTGCTGGAGCGGGCGCTGCATTTCGTCCGCGGCGAAGGGACGAAAGTCCTCTTCCCTACGCCCGTCGGCGCCGTGCTGACACAGGACCTCGTCGAGGCCCTTGCGCGCGAGGAGCATCTGGCCATCTTCTGCGGCCATTACGAAGGGCTGGACGAGCGCTTCGTCGAGAAGTACGTCGATCTGGAATACTCCATCGGCGATTACGTTCTCACCGGCGGCGAGATCCCCGCCATGACGCTGATCGACGCGCTCTCGCGCCTCGTTCCCGGCGTCGTCGGCAAAGAGCTCTCCGTCGCCGACGACTCGTTCTACAACGGCATGCTCGACACGCCCCACTTCACCCGCCCCGCCGTCTGGCAGGGCATGGAAGTACCCGCCGAACTCACGTCGGGCGACGACGCCCAGATCGAAAAATGGCGCCGGCGCGCCGCGGCCAGCCGCACGCTCTCGCGTCGTCCCGACCTGCTCGGACGCGCCAACGTGATGGACTATCTGGAAGACGAAGCGTACCTTGGCCTTTCAGTCGATCCCAACGCGTCGGGACTCGCCGCCGAACTTGCGCAGATCGCCCAGACCGCAAAAGCCTACGGCCTCGCGCGAGTGATCGCCGCGCCGCTAAACCGCGAAGACTTCGACGTTCTCCGCGGCCAACTGTCCGAAGTTCCCGAAATCAAATGCGTCCCCTCCGTCAGCCGCATGGCGGAGTGGGCCGCGAGAAAAAAACACGGCCCGCTTCTCGTCATCGCCGCGGAAACCCCTTCAGGCCTGCCCTGGATGGAAGCCAAACGGCAAATGGTCGAAGCGTCCGGTCCCGCGCTGATCCTTTTCGGCGCCGTGCCGGCGCAGGGCCGCGTCATCGCCATGCGGCCCCAGGAGACTCCCGGTGGAGAACTGCCTCGCACCGCTCTGATCTCCGCTACGCTGGACCGATTTTTCGGTTCCAGATAAAACACCTGACAAACAGGGAGGTAATGCAGTATGGATCCCAGAGTAAAACTCGTCGAGCAGAAACACATGAAGCCGGAGGGCGAGATCCCCGCCTTCCGCGCCGGCGATACCGTGCGCGTTTCCGTCAAGGTCAAGGAAGGCGCCCGCGAGCGTCTTCAGGCCTTCGAAGGCATCGTCATCGCCCGCAAGCACGGCGGCATCGGCGAAAGCTTCACCGTCCGCAAGATCAGCAACGGCGTCGGCGTGGAGAGGATTTTCCCCCTTCACTGCCCCAGCGTCGCCCAGATCGAAGTCAAGCGCCTCGGCCGCGTCCGCCGCGCCAAGCTGTACTATCTGCGCAAGCTCAGCGGCAAGAGCGCCCGCATCAAAGAGCGCCGCGCTTAATCATCTTCGCAGCGGCATTGAGCTTAACAACGGAAAAAGAGTTCTTTCGGGCGGTTTTACGCCGTCAGAAAGAACTCTTTTTGTATTCGCGCTTATCCCCTGGATTACCCCGCGTTCCACAGCGGCGCATTCGGATTGTCCAGGTTGGGTTAGCCCTTGTCTTGTCCGTCATCTTGAGCACATTGAACTTTCACCCTAAGAGCATACAGAAGATGATTGTCGTAGTTCAGCGGCACCACATACGGCTCCCCGTCGTCCGCCACCGCCATCTCCAGAATCGGCGTCCCGCGGAGAACCGATTCGGGTAAAGCATTCAATACCGCCGGCAGAATCTCAAGTGCCGCGCAAACAATTTCGTTCGGTTTCCTGAATCGCTTGTGCGGCGTGCAAATTATAAAACCGCAGAGGCATTGACATAAAATTTTTATTCCACTATCCTTCTGTTCAGGAGTTGCCGGCAGCCCCTTATTACGAAAATAAGGAGCGCAATCTCATGAACCATGAAATATTCTCGGGAACGCATTACAGTATCGGCCGCCAATGGGAACAAAAACTGGCGCACCAGAATGTTTCGCTGCTTTCTCGGATCCCTTTCCCGCTTTCCGAAGAAGCGAGAAACTTCGCTTCGGCCTGCCTGCCCGTTTATCAAAAATTTTTTCCGGTCAGCTTGCGCAGCCGCTGGCCTAAAAGCTCTGCCTCTTACCAGCCCTGCGGCATCAGCGAATCGGCAGAATAATCAGAGTCTCCGTACCGCACGAGCAGTAGCTTCATCTCTCTGTGACTTCTTCCCTTCCGGCAGCTCTCCCCACGTCTCAATCAGGTCCACGATCTGCCGATGTTCTGTGACGGCCGCGTTGGCCATGGGGTGCGCTGCGGCATCGGGGCCGTAGGCAACGGCAAACATTCCGGCGCGATTGGCGGCTTCGATGCCGGCTGCGGCATCTTCCAGCACGGCACAGAGCGCAGGGGTGACGCCGAGCTTTCGCGCCGCGCATAAAAAGACGTCCGGCATCGGCTTGGAACGAACGTTATCCGCTCCGTCAGCAACCGCGTCAAAAAACGGCGTGAGCTGCAAGCGGTCCAAAACGATTTTGGCGTTCTTCGAGGAAGACCCGACGGCAATTTTTACGCTTTGCTCTCTGAGCGCCTGCAGCGTTTCCGTCACGCCGGGAAAGACATCGTCCGGCGTGAGCCGGTGCAGCTGTTCCACGTAATAGTCGTTCTTGCGCCTGGCAAGGACTGATTTTTGCTCCGCCGTATAGGCGACGCCGCTGTCTTCCAGAAGGATATCCAGCGCGTCCATGCGGCCGATGCCCCGCAGACGGCGGTTTTTCTCACGGTCAAAGGGCAGATGCAGCTCATACGCCAGCCGCGACCACGCCCTGAAGTGATATTCGTCCGTGGAACAGAGCACGCCGTCCAAATCAAAAATAACCGCTTGCAGCAAATGTCTCCTCCATCTTCCAGACTGTCCGGGTCCAACACACGCCGCAGATTAAAAGTGCAGGCTGCCTTCGCAGATGTACTCGCCGGATTGACGGTCAAAAAGCAGAATATTGCTGCCCTTGAAGCGAACCGAAGTGCGTGCGCCGATCGAGATCACGCCGCTGCCGAAGATCACGCCGGTCAGCAGGAAGTCGTCGACGCGCACCTTAATGGTGGACTCCATGCCGGTGGGCATGACTCCGTAAATGCGGCCCTCCAGCGCTCCGCTTTCCGCCAATTCCAGAAACTCGGGCCGGACAGCAATAATCACGTCCTCGTCGGTCAGCGCGGACAGATCGGTCGGAGAATCGTCTTCACCGCTGGCGCGGTCAATATGATAGAGAAATCTCTCGTCTTTGTTCGACTTTTCCACAGCGCCGCTCTCCCGCGCCCTCTGGCTGCGTTCCTCGGCGGCTTCGGCGGCGCGGCGATCGCGCTGAGCCGCCCACGCGGCCAGATCCACAGGACTCATCGGCACAAACTCGGCGCGGCGGCCTCCGAGTGCGGTCAGGGCGACGGAGCCGTCAGGCTGCTGCTTGGCCTTAGCTTCGACAAAGTTAATGGGCGGATTGCCCACAAAGTCCGCGACAAAGAGATTTTTCGGATGATGATAGACTGTCAGCGGCGCATCGTACTGCTGCAGGACGCCGTTGGACATCAGGCAGATCTGCGTGGCCAGCGTCATGGCCTCCATCTGGTCGTGAGTAACGTAAACAAAGGTAGATCCGGTCTCCAGATGCAGGCGCTGCAGCTCGTAACGCATCTCCAGACGCAATTTGGCGTCCAGATTCGACAGCGGCTCATCCATCAACAGCACATCCGGCTCCGGCGCAAGGGTGCGGGCAATGGCCACGCGCTGCTGCTGGCCGCCGGACAGCTCGGCGGGGTAACGGTCCATGAACATGCCGATTTTGACAATGCGGCTGACGCGTCGCACGGTCAGGTCAATTTCCTCCTGAGTCAGCCGACGCACTCTTTTCGTCACGGCGCCGTCTCTGACAACGCGGAATTCGGCGTCCAGCTCCGCGCCGGCAGCCTGTGCGGAATGTTTGGCATTCTCGACTTTGCGGCGCAGCGAGGCAACTTCTGCTCCCATATCAGCTTCTTTTTCCAAATGATAGCTGAAAAGCTTCTTGGCAGTGTACTGCGAAATCGTATAGGCGTCGATGAGCTTGAGCGTGGCCCTCTTTTCATCCAGCCCCCCCTCTTTCGTGACACATTCGCCCAAGACCTTGCGCACATCTTCGGCATTCTCCAGCAGCTCGGCCAGACGGGCGGCATTTTTCGCCTCGAAATCGATTTCCGGCAAAGTCTCTTTGATGTTCGTCAGACCGAAGGAGATATTCTGATACACCGTCATGTTGGGCCAGAGCGCGTAGTTCTGAAACAGGAAACCGACTTTGCGCTTGTTGGGGGGCACGTTGATGCCCAGCGAGGAATCAAAAACGACCCGATCGCCGATGGTGATCCGTCCGACGGTCGGCGTTTCCAAGCCCGCGATCATGCGCAAGACGGTGGTTTTGCCGCAGCCGGAAGGGCCGAGCATGGTCACGAAGGCGTTGTCTTGAATGGTAAAGCTCAGATCTTCCACCGCATAGAATTTGCCCCAGCGCTTTGTGATATGTTCCAATTTGATTTCAGGCATGGCTTTTATCCTCCGATTCCTTTATCCAGGCTCGCTCCCGTGATCTTGTTGACAAGCGTGTTGCAGACCAGGATGGTGATGATCAGAATGAGATTGATGCCGCTGGAAAAAGCGTACAGCCCCATCTCGTCAAAGTAATCCAGCGTGGTCGAGAGGATGAATCCCTGTGTGCACAGCAGCATGAACAGCGACAGCTCGCGCAGGCAGGTCATGAACGGCAGCAGATAGCCGCTGATGATGGACGACTTTTGAATGGGGATGATGATCTTCGTCATGCGCTTGAGCCAGGGAACGTTCTGAATGACGGCGGCCTCCTCGATCTCGCCGGAAAGCTGCAGCATCGAATTCAGAGCGGAACGGCTGGCAAAAGGAATGTACTTGACCGTGCCCACGACAATAAGCACCGTGTAGGTATTGAACAGATTGATCCGGTCCGTGGAGAACAGAACGAAATAGGCCACTCCCACGGCAATGGACGGCATAAGATACGGCAGGAACGCCACGGAATTGACATAATTGGCGAAACGGTTCCTGCGGTTTTTGGAGACGGCATAGCCGATCATGGTGCCGACAGTTCCGGCAATCAGCGCGCAGCACACGGAAACCCACAGAGTGCCGCCAAAGGCGCGCCAAATAGTCGCGTTGTAGAGCATGCCCTTTTGGCCGTACATGCCGCTTTCGGTGACATTTTCGCTGATCGTCCACCACTTCGTGGTCAGATTGGCGATATTGCCGGTGTAGAGGAAGGAATAATCGCCGGGGTTGGGCAGAAACGTCTCAAAGGCGAAGGAAATGATCGGGAACACGCTGGTGAAAAACGTCAGGACGACCAGAAACAGAGCAATGGCATACTTGCCCCCGCGGCCAAGGCTGAGCTTGGAAATCTGACCGGATTTTCCGGTGACTGTGGTGTAACTCTTGCGGCTGCGCAGAGATACCTCGTTGAGCAGCATGATCGCCACGCCGAACACCATCATAATGATGGCAAGAATGCTTGCCTCGCCGGTATATTTGGAGTTCATCGAGACATACTTGGTAGACAGGGTGGTAAATTTCAAATAATGAGGCACGGGATAGGAACCCATCGCGCTTCCGAATACCAGCAAAACGGTGGACAGAATCGCCGGCTTCACCATCGGCAGCGTAATGCGCAGCATTGTCTTGCAGCGCGGAGTGTCAAGGATCGTGGCAGCCTCCTCCAGATTCGCGTCCATGTTGCGGAAAATGGCGCCAATCAGGATACAGGCGAACGCCGCATAGTGCAGCCCCAGCACCATGACGCTCGGGAAAAGCCCCTGACACCACCAGATCGGCATCCGGATACCGAACAGCGAGGCGAGAAGCCCGTTCGACGTGCCGGTGACGGCGTTGGAATTGAATAAATTCTGCCACACCACGGCCAACGTCCACTGAGGCATGATGTAAGGGAAGATAAAGACAGAGCTGAGATATTTTTTCCAGGCCAAATCGGTCCGCGTCAGCAGGAAAGCAAAAACTCCGCCGTAGAAGATGGACACAAAACAAGTGCCAACGGCCAGCTTGACCGTGTTAAGAAGCGGAATCCAAAGATTGTTCTTCGCCAGTCGGCTGGTAAACAGATCGATGTAGTTGACAGCGCTGTAGCCGCTCGCCTGTTTGCTCAGGTAGGCGTCTATGGTGCCGGGATGAATCTTAAAGGTGTCCTCCACGATGGCAACGATCGGCGCCACGGTAGAAAACGTCAGCACGATACCCAAGAGTACCAGAATGACATTGTAGGGCTTCGAAAAAAAGGTTTTGAGATTGTTTCGCAGAACCGTCTTTCTTGAGATGCCAAAGGAACTGCTCATGGCGGACTCCTCCCTAAAAAACAGCGTCCCCGGAGCGCATCGAATCACTCGGGGGACGCATTTGGAACGTCGCTTATGCGCGCCGGCCTGAACTGCCGGAACTCATCTTATTTTGCGCCGGAAGAGTATTTGGTCAGCGTTTCAATCCAACTGCCCACGGTGAAAGCGACGCTCGCGCAGTACTCGGGATCTTCGATGACCAGCTTGCCGTCATTGGTCCACCACTCGTAGCCGCGGTCGTTCTTCGCCGGATACTCCGTGGGATCATCCTTGGTAGCGGCGCCGCCGTTTTTATGGTTGTAGATGGCCTCATTCTTGGCCAGGACCACGGGATTTGCGGAATAACCGCCCATATCCTTGCCCCATGCGGAGAATCCGTCGGTCGTGCAGGTCATGTACGCGATGAAGGCGCAGGCCGTCCAAGGCAGCGGGCTGTTGTCGGTGACAAACAGGTAATGGCAGTAACCGTAGCCGCCCATGCCGGCGTAGCCGTCCTGATACGCCGCGATCTTGATGTTGTTCTTCGATACGGCATCGGACTCCTTGACGGAACGAATCTTGGAGTACACCAGCAGGCCGAACTTATTCACCGCGGACGAATCCACCAGGATATTGCAGATGGGACCGTCGTCGGTTTGGGCGTTGTAGCTTTCCACCCAGAGTTTGATCCATGCCAGAGCGTATTTACCATTCTCACCCAGCCCCAGATCGGCAGCTTCGGAAGCCATCGCGTTGACGGTGGGCATGAAGTACGCCCGCTCGTCGGCGCTCAGCGCTTCGAAGGCATCCTTCAAAATCGTGGCATAGTCCTCGCGGGTCAGCATGTACAGGAAGTTCTTGCCCACGATCTCGGAGTCGATATCCATGTAGAGACCATGCTCATCCTTGGCGACGAAGTCCCAGCAATTATCGTAGACCTTGTTTTTGTCAACGCAGTTGTACATAAAGACCTTGTTCAGCGTCTGCAGAGGCAGGTAGGCAGGATACGCGTCGGCTGCAAGACCGTTGGCTTCCGCCCATTCCTTGGGAATAAAGGTGTCGAGGATTCCCGTCCGCACCATCTTGCTCTCGATCTGATTGCCATCCTGAATCAGCGTCATGGCAAAGGTACCGCTGCTCTTCAGAGAATCGGCCGTCAGCTGATCGAAAATCTTGTTGTTCTTGGGCTGCTGCCACTCAAAATCCAATTTGTACTCGGGATTGACGGACTGGAGATACTTGATGAACAGAGGCAACGCGCTCTTGCCGCGGCTAGAGTTGCCGACGCCGTAGAACATCTTGCCATTTGACTCCTCAATGGCTTTCTTGGCCAGTTCCTCCATGGACATTCCCTCGGCCTGCTTAACGATACTCTGCACGGCCGAACTCTTCCCCGAAGTCTTGGCGCCGCCGCAAGCGGCCGCGGAAAGAATCATCACTGCCGATAAAACCAGACATAAAGACTTTTTCATCGCACTTTTTCCTCCCATCAAAGCTTAGAAACCTTAGAGCTGCCGATAGACATATTATAGCAACTGCTCCGCCAAAAGAATAGATGAGAAATCTAGTTTCTTTTAGCGCTTTTCACCTTAACCCCACCATAATTTTAAGGGAGCGCCAATTGCCTCGTTCCAATGGAAACAATAATACGTTACACCCTCTCCACATCACCTGAGAAAGCTCCGTAACACCAAAATCAAAAGGCGGCTTTAAAAGAGTTAAAAAAAGTGCAACCAATTTCTCAAAACCGTTCATTTCAAACTCCTTTTTCAATCGGAGACTTTCATTAAATAAAGGATAGCATTGTTTTTCATATTTATCAATAACTTCTTAATAAAGAACTATTGTTTTCTCCCTCTTCAACCGTTCAGATTTGGTTTTATCAAGAGAAGGTTTGTACCAGAAAATTTTCATTTGTGAAGCCCTGAAGACCGAGTGGGCTTAGCGAATTTATGCCAAGGAACAAAAAAATCCGGCCAGGGGGGAAGAAAATTCCGCTGCAGGCCGGTGATTTTTCGAGCGAAGATTTTTGAGCGAAGAAAGGAGAAGAAAGGGAGAGAAAAAGAGAAGAAAGGAAGAAAAAAAAACAGAGACACGGGCGACGACCTACTCTCCCGCGAAGCGAATCGCAGTACCATCGGCGCGTGAGGGCTTAACTGCCGGGTTCGGCATGGGACCGGGTGGACCCCCTCCGCTTTTATCACCAG